>NZ_JAYFNG010000065.1:0-14709 GCF_034933565.1 Raineyella sp. | reverse complement strand
ACACAAGAAACACAACGCCGCCCTGATCTGCCTGGCCCGCCGACGCTGCGACGTCCTGTTCGCCATGCTCAGAGACGGCACCCTCTACCAGCCATCCATCCCTGCCGCCGCTTGACGAACCTCATAGGGACACCCCCCCGGGATCAACACCTCCCCCGGGATCGACACCGACACCTCTCCTGACCACCGGCCACCCCTCGAGGGCCGACGCCGAGGCCCCGACGCCGCTGTCATTTCGCCTTGTCAAATGAAGGTCAAGTCGAGCTTGAGAGTTCCCGGCGCGACCGGGGACCAATACTGTCAGCCCCGGAGGTCGTCGTTCGCGAGTGGGACATCCTGTCGGGGAAGGGCAGGCGGTCCGAGGAAGCACTCGCGCGCACGACCCCTTCGGGCACCGGCCCCGGCGCCCGCATGTCACGGCGGCTCGGGAAGGTCGCCGGGAGGGGAAGACTCATGGGCTTCTTTGTTCGCGCCCTCGGGCGGACCGTCGCGACAGTGACGGTGGCCGGACTCGTCACAACGTCGAGCATGGTCTTCGGTGCACTCTCGCAGTCGGCACAGGGTGACCGGTTGACCGCCACCACCGGGGTGAATCTGAGGTCGGGGCCCGGGCTCTCCTACTCGATCGTCGGTGGCCTGAGCACCGGTCAGCGGATCACCGCACTGGGCGACTCGGTCGACGGCTGGACGCCGGTGGACCTCAACGGCCGGAAGGTCTACGTCGCCAGCCGCTACGTCAGTGGCGACACCGGCGCCGCCGCCCCTGCAGTCTCCGGGTCGGCCGGCACTGCGGTGACCACCGTCAACCTGAACGTCCGCACCGGCCCGTCCACGGCGTACACGGTCGTCACCACCCTCGGCAAGGGCACCACCGTCACTCTCACCGGCACGACCTCCGGCGCGTGGACCCAGATCGCCCGCGACGGGCACTCCTACTGGGTGTCGACCGTCTACCTCACCTCCGGCGGCTCCTCGGGCGCGGGATCAGCAGCCGGGTCGGGCACGGCGTACACCACGACGGCGCTCAACATCCGGACCGGGCCCTCGACCTCGTACGCCATCATCACGACACTGGCCAAGGGCACCAAGGTGACCACCACCGGCGTGGAGCAGAACGGCTGGACCCAGGTGCTCTACGCCGGCGTCACCCGCTGGGCCTCGAGCAGCTATCTGACCGCCACAGGCGCGTCGGCCGGCCAACCGGCGCCGTCCCCGATCAGCGGGGCCGGCACGATGTACGCCACAACCTCGGTCAACGTCCGCACCGGTCCCTCCACCTCGTACGCCGTGGTGACCACCCTGGTGCAGGGCCAGCAGGTGAGCACCACCGGCAGGACCTCCAACGGCTGGACCGAGGTGGTCTGGCAGGGCGCCGCGCGTTGGATGTCGAGCCAGTACCTGAGCAGCAGCAACCCCGGCACGTCGAGCGCGATCGATCCGGCGAGCGTGTCGTCGTCGATCATCTCGTCCGCGCTGCCCGGTTCGGTCGGGCTGTCCGGGCTCGTGCCGTCGGCCAAGAAGGTCGTCAATGTGGTGGAGACCCAGTGGCCGGTGGTCGGCCCGTACTACGGGGTCCGGGTGGAGCCCGGATCGGACCACAACGACGGTCATGCGGTCGACTGCATGATCCCGAACTGGTCGGGGGCCAACAAGGTCGTCGGCGACCAGATCGCCGCCTACCTGCAGGCCCACGCAAGCGAACTGGGCATCAGCTACATCATCTGGCGACAGCACATCTGGTCGGTCGCGCGCTCGTCGGAGGGCTGGCGCTACATGGCCGATCGCGGCTCGACCACCGCCAACCACTACGACCACGTGCACGTCAGCGTGAACTGAAGCAGCCCGGTTGGGATATGCTGTTCGTCGGCTCTCCGCCCGTACGGGCCGGGCGCCGCGGCGATCATCGCCGGGTCCCCTTCGTCTAGTGGCCTAGGACACCGCCCTTTCAAGGCGGCAGCGCGGGTTCGAATCCCGTAGGGGATACTCATCATCCAGCCCCTTTCCGACAAGGGGAAGGACCTCTGCGGAGGTGGCCCTGTCAGGGGCCTGGTCAGGGTCGGATGTGCACAAAATGTGCACACTCGTGTCGACGGACGATCCGGGCCGGTCCGTCAGGGCGGCCTGACGGGCGGCACTCATCGCGTCGGCGACCGTACCGAGTTGGTCGGAGAACAGATGCCCGTAGGTGTCCAGGGTCAGCTTCGCGGACTTTTGTGGCCGAGCATCTGGAGCCGCCGGAGCGGCAGAAGACCAGACCATTGGGCCCCCTGCCTGCCACCTGACGGGAGAGGGGCTCGATCAGGAAGTCAGGGAGCGCGACCTGCCGGGGCTGGTGGTTCTTGGTGTCCCCGTGGACGAGGCCACCCCGGGCCCGGGTGACCGAGTCACGCACCTCGATGCGGCGGCGCAGGAAGTCGATCCTGCGCACGGTCAGTGCCGCCATCTCCCCCACCGCAGTCCGGTGTAGGCGAGAAGTAGACGAGGAGTTCGTACTCGGCCCCGCAGCGCCGGGTCATCTCAGCCACCCGAGCGTGTGCGAGGTAGCGGCGTTCCGCTCGTGGAGCCCGTTCTGGGTGAGCCCGCAGATCTTGGCCACCGCGCCGACCGAGTAGGTCCCATCGGTGTCCATGAACTCGTCGTCGGACTCGGCCTTGGGCTCCAGCTCCTTGACGTAGGCTTCGGCGGCTTCCCTGGCGTCGACCTCCCGGGCGTAGGCGCGCAGGGCCTCGGAGTAGGTCATCGGGACCATCGCTGCCATCTCGGAGGGAATCCGGTTCAGCACCGACTCGGCCCGGACGGTCTTCTCGAGGAAGTACCGCTGGGCAGCCTGGATCTCCGGCTTCTTCTCATCGGCGTTCATCGCCACCAGGTAGGCCGCCCGTCGGGTGAGCAGGTAGTCCGCCTGGGTGCGGTTGCCTCCTGTACCCGACTCGACTGGATTGACCGATTGGGCAAAGTGGCTTGCCAGGTCCATGTTCGCGCCCTCGGCGGCGACCATGGCCTTCTTGATGGGGACCTGGAACTTCTGCCAGGTGCTGTACCCGTAGTGGGGCATGAGCTCCCGGGCCGACCAGTACTCGTGGCCGTCGTCGTCGCGGTGCCGGATCTGGTCGAAGGGGCTCACAATACGGATGCCGTGGAATCGGGGCTTGGGGTTCACGATCGGGCTCACGGGAGGTCCTTGGCCCGGATGATCGCTTCCTGACATTTCTCCGGATCCAGCGGGTCCACCATGCGAATGAGTCGAAGAATCCGCCGAGGATGCGAAAGGCACCCACCTTGCTCGGCGACGCAGTGAGGGACCGGGGACTACCTTCTGGTTCGGCCCACCCATCACGACCGGTTCGTGGTTCTATGGGCATGGCACCGCGATCTCAGCAATCGGGCCACCGGCGGTGGGGAGTCCAGCATGAAGACCTTGACCATCCGCCAACCGTGGGCCGCCTTGATCATGGCCGGGATCAAGCACCACGAGACCCGCACCTGGACAACTACCTACCGGGGCCAGCTCGTCATCCACGCCGGAATGACCTGGGCCACCGACTCTCCCTGCCGCCGCCAGCCCCCGTGGAGCTTCGTGCCCGACGGGCGACTCCGTAACGCCCTCGATCACCCCGGCCCCGCCGGTCCCGTCTTCGCCGACCAGCGTGGGGCCATCCTGGGCGAGGTCACTCTCACCGACGTGATCGAGACCACCGACTACGCCCCGACCGACCTCGAACGGCTTCTGGGTGACTACGGACCCGGCCTGTACGCCTGGGTCCTCAAAGACCCGGTTGCTTACCCCCAGACCATCCCGGTCAAAGACCGCCTGGGACTGTGGGAGTGGGAACCCGCCGATCCATCCAGATGATGACGCAAGTGCCGCGGTTGTCGGCTTGGACACCGGCTCGACGCCCTGACGATCGACGTGTCGCAGGGGGGCATGGCCCTCGGATCTCGTCGCGTCCGGGAGCAACTTCGGGACCATCGTCTACATGACGGCATTCTCGATGGTGTGGGACGCAGTGGCACTGCAGGCCGGGATGACGTTCCAGACCAAGACCGGAAAGCAGTTCTCGTACTCGTGGACTCCGAGTGGGGTGAGTATGAACACCACGAACAGGTTCCTGCCCAGGTCAGACCCGAGTTGGTTCAGGCAGCCCGGATTCTTGGGTGTACTTGTCGCATCCCATCTCAAGGTTATCCGCGCATCCACCAGCGGACCGGTTCTCGTCTCGTCGCCCCCTTGTTCAGCATGGCGTCGGGTCGGTTGGCCGCTGGGCGCGGTCTATCAGCCAGACCCCTTGTGTCAGAATCAACCGGTAATGCATGGAACTGACACTGCAGGTCTGCCCATGGAAGCCATCCTTGGCACTCTGCTGGGTCGTGAGCACGACCTCAGCGGACGCGGAGTTTCCCTGACGGGTAACGGAGCTGACGGTGATCGAGCGCCAATACGACGTAGTAAGTCCCGCACTCCAGGTATCCAGGTCATGCATGTTGGTCTTCATGGAGTTGGTGAACAGCTGCCACGCGCTGGAGTAGTTCCCCTCGTTGATGCTCTGGCCGTGGACGGCAAGCGTGGCCGCCACTGCCCGGGCGTTCCCGTCGGTGGAGTTGACGGTCACATCGACGGTCGGGACGGTCTTCCCCTGCTTCTGTTCGGCCCTAGGGCCGCCATGGCACGCTGGAAACCCGGAGGAAGGTGCATCCTTCCATCGGGCCAGGTCCGCTGCGAGCTGTGGTGACGGGATGATGTAGTTCATCCCCTGCACGGGTTCGACGGCCTCCCCTTGCTGGACCCACTGTCGTCCACCGCTGACCAGACCGATGACATGCCCTTGACGGTCGATGACCGGGCCGCCGCTGTTGCCAGCATTGGTCGCGGCATCGGTGACGAATGCATCGTCAACACTGAAGCGGGAGTAGTGGACCGGCTGATGGACGGCGCTCACGACGCCTTGGGCGATCACGATGTGCGGCATGTCAAGCGGGAACCCCAGCACGGCGAGCTCGGTGCCCTGGACCGGATCGCCGGGAACAAGGGACAGGGCGGGAACACCGAGCGGCTGAGCGGTACGCAGCAATGCGGAGTCAGAAGAGTGGTCGTAGCCCACCAGCTCCGCCTTCACGATCCGCCCGTCATCGAACTGCACACTCGCCGTCGAGGCCGTGTCGACCACGTGCGCGGCAGTCATCACCAAGTCCGGTCCGACGGCGAAACCGGACCCCATCGCCGTGCTCTCATCGCACGAGGCGGTGCGCACCGTCAGGACCGAGGAACGGGTCTGAGTCAGCACGCGATCCCAGGTCAAGACAGGCTCAGCAGTCGCGGTGATCACGGGGGACGGAGTAGGTACTGGCGTTCCCGCTTGACCCGCCAGACGGATCGGAACTGAGCATCCGGACAGAAAGATTCCCACGCTCAGTGCCAACACGACACCGCCGTATGCGCTGACACGACTCCACATCATCGCCCCCTCCCCCAGCTCCGCTGACGTTACCAAGATCTCCACACGAGTAGGGATCGATGCAGCCAGCACACCGGAGACGACATCGGGGTCAGGTGGTCAGCTCCTGACTGTGTTCGGCGACGGCCACGAGTTGCGCCGCGATTCCCCGCGGCGGCTGTCCGGTCCGCCACACCGCGAGCAGCGGGCGCACCAGGTCCAGGCCGGCGATGGGCACGACCACCAGGTCTCCCGACCGGACCAGGTCGGCCACCACGAGATCGCTGAGGACGCCCGGGGCGACCCCGGCCTGGATGCTGGCGCGTACGCCGGCGTTGCTGTTCAGGACCGCGGCGGCCGGGGCCAGCGGCAGCCGTCCGAGGGCGTGCTCGAGGACCGAACGGGTGCCCGACCCGACCTCCCGGGCGACCAATGGTGTGGCGGCCAGCTCCTCCGGCTCGACGGCCGGGCATCGCGCCCACGGATGACCGGGAGCGACGACGAGCACCAGCCGGTCCCGGGTGACGACGCGGTGGCCCAGCCCGGAGACCGGGCTCGGGTCCTCGACGAACCCGAGCTCCACCGCCCCCTCCAGGACGAGCCGGCTGACCTCGGCCGAGTTCTCCACCCGCAGCCGCACCCGGTCGTCAGGATGATGCCGCCGCAGTTCGGCCAGCCAGCGCGGGAACAGATGCTCGGCGATGGTCATCGAGGCGGCCACGTCCAGCTGGCCCAGTCCGGCCGATTCCAGCGAGCGCAACGCCAGCGCCAGCCCCTCGGCCTGCTGGAGCAGCGGCCGGGCCCAGGCCACCACCGCCTGCCCGACCTCGGTCGGCTCGCTGCCCCGTGGCGTACGGCGGAACAGCACCACCCGGACCTCGCGCTCGAAGCGGCGGACGGCCCGGCTGGCGTTGGGCTCGGCCATCCCGACGGCGCGGGCACCGGCCCCGACGCTGCCGTGCTCGGCGATGGCGACGAGCAGCTCGAGCACCTCGAGACTCGGGAACTTGGTCACCCCGCGATGATAGGGACATCCACCGGGCCGATGCCGGCCGGACCGACACCCGTCCGAGCATCGCCCACCCGGCCGGCGACGGCCAGTCGGCCGGGGACGGCCAGTCGGCCGGCGGCGGGGCAACGCAGGGCGGTCATCCCCCGTGGCTTCTCCGAGGTCACCGCAAGCAGGCGGAGTCGGCCGGCGGCGTGGCGACGCGGGGCGTACGGGTCAGCGGGCCAGACCACGCGTGGCGATCCCCCGGGCCGACGCCACCAGGCACAGGGCGACCGTGCCGCAGAGCACCCCGGTGGCGAGTACGCCGAGGGTGGTCACGGCCGGGAGCCCGCTGCCGTGGCCCAGCTGCCAGGCGCCGAGCGCCAGCGTACCGATCGGGAAGGTGAGGGCCCACCAACCGGGGCTGAACGGCATCCGGCGCCGGAAGCCCCGTACGGTCACCACGGTCGCCCAGATGACCAGCGGGACACCGATCGCGAGCATGACGAAGCCGTAGAGGTTCGCCGCCTGCTGCACGGCGTCAGCAGCCGGGACGGCGAGCATCGGCCGGGCCCGCAGCGCGATCGACTGGGCCGCAGCGGTCGACTGGCCGACCATCCCGAGCGGGATCCAGGCGGAGGCGGACGCCGCGACCGGGATCGGCGCCACCCGCCAGTGGTGGTGGTACGCGACCGCGAAGACGATGGTGCCGACGAACAGCGACAGGAAGAAGCACGCGACCGCCGCGAGCAGCAGCCAGACCCGCATCGGACCGGCCAGGTGCGGCACCAGGGCGGCACCGGTCGTGGCGGACACCATCGGCCCGACCACGGCCAGCCCCCACACGGTCGTCGGCGCCCCGCAGTCACGGGCCACCAACCGGGCCCCGAACCCCAACGCCGCCACCACCCCGATGAGGGTCCCGATCACCCAGAGCACGCCGTCCACCGTCCAGGCGATCCCGGACAGTCCCGGCCACCGGGCCGGCACGACGGTGGCCGTGCAGGATCCGACCGACAGCACCCCCATCGCGACGGTGCCCCACAGCGGGACCGTGGCGAGGTCGCGCACGGTGTCGGTGAAGGCGGCGCGGTCGCGGACGATCCGTCGCAGGAAGCCGCCCGTCAGCACCACGAGCAGGCTCCAGCACAGGACGAGGGGCACCAGCGCCGCGTCCTGGGCCCAGGGGACCCGCTCGGCACAGGTCTGCAGCAGGGTCCCGAGGATGCCGGTGCCCATCACCGCGGGATACCAGGCGGGACCGAGCGGGGGGAGCCGGGCTGCGCGGACCGCTCCGGCCGGGCTCGCCGCGACAGGCGCCGCCGCAGCCGGTACCGCTGCCGGTGATGCCGACGTGGGCGATGCCGACGAGGCGGGTGCCACCGGAGGGGCCGTACGGGTCGGGAGGGATGTCATGGTCTTCATGCTCGACCGCGTCGTCGAGGCCGGGTAGTCCCGGATCCGGCACGCACCCCTATCCTGCTGATAGGAGCAAGTGAGCATGGCCGCCGGTTGAGCTCGCGTGTCCCGGCGCGAGCAGGATCAGCGGGTGAGTTCGGGGGTTCCCGGTGGGGCCAGGAACGGGATGCGCGGCATGATCATGTCGACCCCGACGACGCGGACGGCGGGCGCCACCGACAGGGACCAGACGATCGAGGCGAGGACGTCGGTCGGGTAGTGCATCGCGTCGATCATGATCGACAGCGCCACCACGATCACCAGCAGGGTGCCGACGACCGTCCACAGGCCGGACCACCGGCTGCCCCGCAGCAGGTAGGCGACACCGATCACGAAGGCGACGATGAAGACCGTGTGTCCGCTGGGGAAGGAAGGGTCCGTCTGCACCGGGGTGAACGGGTGCGACAGCAGAGCGACGTCGGGGCGCGGCCGGTGCACGATCGCCTTGACGACGGCCGACGGGAGCCAGGTGACGGCCACCAGCCCACCGAACGCCACGGCGGTCCGCAGGCTCTTGCCGACCAGCCAGATCAGCGCACAGATCACCACCGTGACGATGATCGCCGGGACCGGGCTGAAGATGTGGTAGACCGCCGAGGTCACCGCGCCGAAGGCGCCGGTGTGCAGCCCGTTCAACGCCTTGGAGAGCGGCAGGTCGACGGGGTGTCGCTTCAGCAGGAAGCCCACCACGGTGATCGCCACGATCGCCACGATCGCGACCAGGATCAGGGTCAGGGGGTAGGCCGAGCGGCGGAAGATGCCGTCCTCCTCCTGCTGATGGGCGCGCGGCTGGAGGGCACGTCGAGGTGTGGGGATCCGGTCTTCCGGGACAGACATTGCAGGTTCGCGCTTTCTCTCACTCGACGGACACAGGGTCCTGTGCACCGGCACCCCGGCGGACGATCGCCCGCCGGTCCCGGCCACGAAGGGGCCGTGGCACCACGAGCCGGGCGGGGTCGGTCCTCCCGCCGCGCCGCAGTGTCACCATCATCCAATCAGACCGGGCAAGCACGTCGGCGGGGGTGAACGCTTCCTGAACGAGGCCTTAGGAAGCACTGAGGCCGACGGGGGTCCGTGACGATCCGCCGCATAGCCTGGGCGGATCCAGCTCACGGAGCCCCTGTCGCCGAGCCGTCCAGGAGGAGCATGACCAGGTCCGTACCGGGACCCCGCCGCGCCGCGGCCCGCCACGCCGTTCCCGAAGTGGGTCGTCGTCATCGCCTCGGCCGCCGGATCGGGCTCTGGGTCGGAGTGCTGGTGGTGGCGGTGGTGGTCGCCGCCGTGGCCGTGGTCTTCTCCGTGTACCAGGGGATCCACCGCTCCTCGGCGCTCGACGGGACCGGCGTGGACACCACCGCCTCGGGCACGCTGGACGGGCCGGTCGACATGCTCATCATGGGGCTCGACAGTCGGCTGGACGAGAACGGCAAGCCCCTGCCCGCGGACATCTACAACGCACTGCACGCCGGTGAGGCGTCCACCGGCGGGCTCAACTCGAACGTCCTGATGTACGTCCACATCCCCGCCGACGGGTCCGCGGCCAGCGTCTTCTCGATCCCCCGCGACGACTACGTCGACATCCCCGGCTGCCCGGACGGCACCTGCCGGGCCAAGATCAAGGAGGCGTACGGTCTGGCCTTCGACCAGACCCAACGCACCCTGGCCCGCCAGGGCAGGACCGGCGATGACGCCTACCAGCAGGCCCGCGACGCCGGCCGCTCCGCGGAGATCGCGACCGTCGACCAGTTCCTCGGGGTGAAGATCAACCACTTCACCGAGGTGACGATGGTGGCGTTCTTCCAGATCGCCCAGGTCATCCAGCCGATCACCGTCTGCGTCAAGCAGGACACCCAGGACTCGTACTCCGGGGCGAACTTCCACGCCGGGGTGCAGCAGATCGACGCCGGCCAGGCGGTCGCCTTCGTCCGGCAGCGGCGCGACAACGTGCACCCGCAGCTGCAGTTCACCGACCTCGACCGGTCCCGGCGCCAGCAGGCCTTCATGGTCTCGCTGTTCAACCAGCTCAAGCAGGCCAACACCTTCCTCAACCCGTCGAAGCTGTCGGCCATCATCGGCGTGGCGAAGCAGAACCTGGTGATCGACTCCGGGCTCAATCCGCTCTCCCTGGCCCCGTTCGCGGCGAACCTGTCCGGCTCGAAGCTGCACTTCTACACCCTGCCGGTCGAGCGGTTCGGCACCGATCCGGCCGGCCAGTCGGTCAACATCGTCGATCCCGCCGCGGTCCGCCGGACCGTCCAGCAGTTGCTCGACCCCGCCCCGCCGGCCACCGCCGCGCCGACGCCCCCGACGCCCGCGGCCTCCACCGGCTCGAAGCCGAAGCACCCGACGTCGGCACCGACCGCCACCGCAACGCCGGTCGACGCCACCGGCGGCGGCACCGCCGGCCCCGCCCCCACATCGCTCACCGACCTGTCGGGCGCCGGGGTGGCCTGCGTGAAGTGACCCGCGCGGCTGTCGGCGCCCCGGCATAGGCTCGAGGCCGTGCGTACGACGACCGAGACCCTGCCCGGACTGACCCTGACGAACCTCACCCTCGACGTGCCGCTCGATCACGCGCACCCCGACGGGCGGACGATCGAGGTCTTCGCCCGGATCGCGACGGGTGAGGGCGGCGAGCAGAAGCCGTACCTGGTCTTCCTGCAGGGCGGGCCCGGCAATGAGTCACCGCGCCCGACGCTGGTGCCGTCGGCGGCACCGGGCTGGCTCCCACGGGCCCTGCAGGACTACCGGGTGGTGCTGCTGGACCAGCGCGGCACCGGACGCTCCACCCCGATCTCCTCCACCCCGATCTCTCCCGCCCCGGGCGCATCCCCCACGGGGCGGCACGCCGAGGCCACCGTGACCGCGCCGCTCGCCGGCCTGGGCACCGACGACCAGGCGGAGTACCTCACGCACCTGCGTGCGGACGAGATCGTCAACGACTGCGAGGCGATCCGGGAGGCCCTGGGCGTGGCGAAGTGGACGCTGCTGGGCCAGTCCTTCGGCGGCTTCACCAGCCTGCGCTACCTCTCCGCGCACCCCGAGTCGCTCGCCGGGGCGATCCTCACCGGCGGCCTCAGCGCGGTCGGGCACCCGATCGAGGACATCTACGCGACCACCTGGGCGATCATGGTCCGCAAGTCCGAGGAGCACTACCGTCGCTTCCCGGGCGACCGCGACCTGGTCCGGCGCATCAGTGCACTCTGCGAGCAGGGGCGGATCAGCCTGCCGAACGGCGACCTCGTCTCGGCCGAGCGGTTCCGTACGGTCGGCATCCGACTCGGCATGCAGGGCGGCTCGGAACAGTTGCACTACCTGCTCGAGCTGGATCCCTCCTCGGCGGCGTTCTCCCACGACCTCGCCGGCGCCCTGCCCTTCGGGGGACGCAATCCCCTCTACGCCGTGCTGCACGAGTCCAGCTACGCCGACGGTGTGGCCACCCGGTGGGCAGCGGACCGGACGATGCCCGACCGGGTCCGGGAGGACGTCACCCTACTGGGCGGGGAGCACATCCACCGCACCCTCTTCGGTGAGGACTCCGAGCTGCGGCCGTTCGCCGCGGTGGCGGACCTGCTGGCCGAGCACGAGTGGAACCGGATGTACCTGCCCGACGGCCTGGCCCGGGCGGATGTCCCGGTCGCCGCGGCGGTGTACCAGAACGACGCGTACGTCCCGCTGGACTACTCCCTGGAGACGGCCGCGCTGCTGCCGGACTGCCGCGCCTGGGTGACCAGCGAGTACGAGCACAACGGCCTGCGGATGGACCCGGGGGTGCTGGACCACCTGATCGGCCTGGTGCAGGGCCGGCGCTGGCAGTAGCCGCCCGGCCGGGTGTCCCGAGCGGGGCCGGCGTGATCCGAAGTCGACGGGTGATCCGAAGTCGCCAGGTGTCAGGAGTCGACGAGGTATCCCGGAGTCGTCGGGCCGTCCGAAGTCGTCGGGCCGTCCGAAGCAAGATTGTCCGGAGCCGACAAGGCGGCCGGAGCCGACGGGATGTCCGGAGGCCCTGGCGCGCCGGCGACAGCTCGACCAGACTGGCTGGGGCAGCACCGAGTGTCCACCGAGAGGAACCGCCATGCCGCAGTACCTGCTGTCCGTCCACCATGCCGACGCCGAGGCCTCGGACGCCCCGCCCGAACAGGTCCTCGCCGATGTCGCGGCCTTCAACGACAGTCTGCTGGCGGAGGACCGGATGGCCTTCGCCGGTGGCCTGCTGCCAGCCTCGCAGGCCCGGGTCGTCGACGCGACCGGGGCCAGGGTGACCATGCACCGGGGCACCTACCTGCCGGGGACCGAGCAGTTGGGCGGCTTCTGGGTGGTCCGGGCCGATGACCTTGTCCAGGCCCTGGAGATCGCCGAGCGCGCCTCGGCCGCCTGCCGCTTGGCGGTCGAGGTCCGCCCCTTCCAGGAAGAGGGCTGAGCGACCCAGGAAGAGGGGCTGAGCGACCTCAGGCTTCCAGCGTCACCAGCTCCACCGGGTCGATCCCGGCCTCGCGCAGGGTGGTGGCGTACGGCTCGGTGGCGTACGGCTCGGTGGCGTACGCGAACCCGTCGCCTCCGGCGTCGCGGAGCCGACGCACCCCGAGGTGGGCGCCGCCGAGGTCGAGGGTGAGCCGCCCCTGGGCGCGGGACAGCGGCCCGCCGCCGTCGGCGGCCGGGATGCGCCCCGGGTCACGCGGGTCGAGCTCGCCGAGCGCGAGCACCGCGTCGGCGCACTCCCCGGCCCGGACCGGCTCCGCGAACGACACGCCGGACTCCGTGGCCGCGTACGGCAGCACCCACTGCCCGCTGCCCCGGGCCGCGTCGGTCAGGTCGACGACGAGCACGTCGGTGACCACCCCCTCGGCCGCATCGGGACGGTCGCGGTAGCCGGCCGCCGCGCCGGGTTCCCAGTCGGCCCCGGTGACGGGGTCGGTCTCCAGCAGCGGCATCACCGCCGTCCGGACCAGGCCGATCCACCGCGGGCCCAGACCCTCGACGAGAGCCGGGGCCGGCACGACGCTCCAGTCGGAGGCGACCTGCAGCACGATGCCGAAGTCCTCCCGGGCGAGCACGAGCGCCTGGCCGGTCCGCTCGAGTGCCCGGCGGATCACGAGCTCCTGGCAGAAGGTCTCGAACCACGAATCCATGCCCCCTATCCTGCCCTGTCCGGCCGGAGTAGCCTGACCAGCCACCGGCCCGGACCGGACCGCCTCGCATCAGGAGCGCGCCATCAGCCAGCACACCGCACCCCACTCCCCCGGCCCGGATGCTGTTGCCCCGGGCACTGCCGGCGGCCGGATGACCGACAGCCGGATGGTCACTGACCCGGGCGCTGCCGACAGCAGGACGGCCCGCGACCGGATCGCCGATGCCCTGGTCACTGACAGCCGGATCGTCGATCCGGGGGCGTCGACCCCGCCGTACGAACAGTTGCGCCGCCGGATCGCCGCCCGGATCGACAGCGGCGAGCTGGAGGTCGGCGCCCGTCTGCCGACCGTCCGTCTTCTCGCGCAGGAGACCGGGCTGGCCGTCAACACGGTCGCCCGCAGCTACAAGGAGCTCGAGGCGGCCGGGTATCTGCGGGCCGAGGGACGACGGGGCACCTTCGTGGCGGCGACCGCGGACCGGCGGGCGGGATCCGACCCGGTGGGGCTGTGCTCGGCGGCGGAGCTGACACTGTGGCGGCCCGCCACCCACCGTGACACGGCGCTGCTGGCCACGCTCGTCGACCCGGCGCTGGCGCTGGTCGGTCACGACGGACGCCTGGTCGAGGGCCCGGCAGCGACCGCCCTGATGGCCGCCGAGGCCGCCGACGGTCCCCGGATCGAGGCATTGAGGGCGGATCTGCTGGGGCCGAGCACGGTACTGGTCAGCTGTGTGCGGCAGGGTGGATCGGGCGCGCGCTGGTCGTCGGTCTGGGTGGCCGGGGTGACCGGCTGGCGGTGCCGCTGGCGCCAGGTCACGGAGCTCGCCCCACCGCGGTAGCCACCTCGGCCTCACTGGGGCCGGCGTGCGCCACCGCGTGGACCGTTCGCGGCAGACCCGGCGCCCGGGTCGCGACCGGCCAGGAGATGTCGACGCTCACCACGTAGCGCCGCAGGTCACCGACAGCGCGGCACCCGGTCATCACCGCCGGGGACTCGGCGTCGGTCTGCCGCCGGGCCACCGGGCAGGGCTCCGTTCCTGAGGCGTACGCGACCGCCCCTGCCAGCGCCGCCCGATCGGCGACCCCCCGGACCCGGTGCAGGGCCACGGCGTAGCCGCCCCCGATGGCACCGGCCCAGGTCAGCACGAGCAGGATCGCCACCGCCGCGCACAACAGCAGCGTCCCCGACCCCCGCTGGTCCCGGCCGGGGCGGGCGGTCCGACGGCGCAGCCTGCGGCGGGCGGTCATCGGACGCTCCCCGGCTCGGGCAGGACCCGGGCCTCGGCGACGAGGACGACATCCCTCGCACGGCCGGGCGGGCCGCTGGGCAGTTCGCCGCGGACGCGGACCCCGCCCGTCTCCTCCGTGATGGTGAGACGGGTGCCTGCGGGTGCGTCGGTGCGGGCGGCAGCCACCGCGACGCGATCCCCGCGGGCGGACTGGCGGGCGACCTCGGCGACGGTGTCCTCCAGCAGCAGCTGGCGGGTGAAGAGATGCAGTCCCCAGCCGAACAGCAGGGTGACGAGGATGACGGCGATGGTGCCGACCGCGAGCTCGGCGGTCACCATGCCACGGGTATCGCGGTGCTCAGGACGTTCCATGCCGGTACCTCCCGGGTGAGTGCGGGCCGGCGGGCACCAGGTGGTGGCTCCCCGAATTCCACCACCAGGTGCGCCGCCCGGGCCGGGGGGTCAGATGCC
>NZ_JAYFNG010000064.1:0-22444 GCF_034933565.1 Raineyella sp. | reverse complement strand
GGCCGTGTCCCTATCAGCGGTCAACCAACGCCACCAGACCCGGTGACAACACCCCCCGGATCATCAACGACAGGGGCAATAAGTCATGCCGGGCCTGGCGACCAGCACCCCCATCATCAGGGGTACGAAGAAGGTAACGGGTGCCCGTCCCGGGGGGCCGGTGTCGGGCCCCGGACCTATGCTGGGCCGCATGGCCGATCCGTCCACGTACCGCCCCGCGCCCGGGTCGATCCCGCTCGAGCCGGGTGTCTACCGGTTCAGCGACGCGCACGGTCGGGTCATCTACGTCGGCAAGGCCAAATCGCTGCGCCAGCGGCTGAGTTCCTACTTCGCCGACCTGTCCTCCCTGCATCCCCGCACCCAGGCGATGGTCACCACGGCCGCCCGGGTCGACTGGACGGTGGTCCAGAACGAGGTGGAGGCACTGGGCCTCGAGTACACCTGGATCAAGGAGTTCGCCCCGCGGTTCAACGTGATGTACCGCGACGACAAGTCCTACCCGTGGTTGGCCGTCACCTGGTCCGACGAGTACCCGCGGGTGTTCGTCGGCCGCGGCAAGAAACGGCGCGGCTGGCGCTACTTCGGGCCGTACGGCCATGCCTGGGCGATCCGCGACACCGTCGACACCCTGCTGCGGGTCTTCCCGATGCGCTCCTGCACCGCGGGGACCTTCCGCAACGCCCGGGCGGCGGGCCGGCCCTGCCTGCTCGGCTACATCGGCAAGTGCGTCGCCCCCTGCGTCGAGCGGGTGACCGCCGAGGAGCACCGGGCGATCGCCGACGACTTCTGCCAGTTCATGGCCGGCCGCTCCACCGGACTGGTCCGGCGGCTGGAACGGGAGATGACCGAGGCCTCGGCCAACCTGGAGTTCGAGCGGGCCGGGGTGCTGCGCGATGACATCGCCGCCCTCAACCTGGCGATGGAGAAGAACGCCATCGTGCTCGGTGACGGCACCGACGCCGACGTCATCGCGATGGTCGCCGAGGAGCTGGAGGTCTCGGTGATGGTCTTCCACGTCCGCGGCGGCCGGGTGCGCGGTCGACGGGGCTGGATCGCGGACCGTACGGCCGACCAGGCCGAGCCGGAGCTGGTCGGCAGTTTCCTCACCCAGCTCTACGGGGCGGCCGGTGAGCTCGAGGTGACCGACGGCGAGGTGAACGGTGAGGCCCGGCCGATCCCGCGGGAGGTGCTGGTCCCGGTCCTGCCGGACGACGCCGAGGTGTACGCGGAGTGGCTCGCCGAGCGCCGCGGCAGCCGCGTCTCGCTGCGCGTGCCGCAGCGCGGGGACAAGCGCACCCTGCTCGACACCGTGACCCGCAACGCCGAGGAGGCGCTCGCCCGGCACCGGACGAAGCGCTCGGTGGACCTCACCGCGCGGACCCGGGCACTGGAGGAGATCCGGACGGCCCTCGCGCTGCCGACCCCGCCGCTGCGGATCGAGTGCTACGACATCTCCAACCTGCAGGGCACCAATGTGGTGGCGTCGATGGTGGTGTTCGAGGACGGCATGGCCCGCAAGTCGGAGTACCGCCACTTCACCATCAAGGGGGTCGAGGGGCAGAACGACGTCGCGTCGATGTACGAGGTGATCACCCGCCGGTTCAGCCGGATGCTCCGGGAGCAGGAGGTGCTCAAGGAGGCCCACGTCCGGGAGGGTGACGGGCCGGCGCTGGTCGACCCGGTCACCGGCCGGCCGCTGAGGTTCGCGTACGCCCCGGCGCTGGTGGTCGTCGACGGCGGTCCACCGCAGGTCGAGGCGGCCCGCCGGGCCCTGGCCGACCTCGGCATCACCGACATCGGGCTGTGCGGCCTGGCCAAGCGGCTGGAGGAGGTGTGGGTGCCGGACGAGGACTTCCCGGTGATCCTGCCGCGGACCTCCGAGGGGCTGTACCTGATGCAGCGGGTGCGCGACGAGGCGCACCGCTTCGCGATCACCCACCACCGCACCCGGCGCAGCCGGTCGATGCTGGAATCCATGCTCGACGACATCGCGGGCCTCGGCCCGGGGCGCCGGGCGACGCTGATGAAGGAGTTCGGGTCGGTGAAGAAACTGAGGTCCGCCACCGAGGACGAGATCCGTGCGCTGCCCGGTTTCGGGCCCGCCACGGCACGGGCGGTCGTCGAGGCCGTCGGGGCCGCGCCGCGGCGCGAGGTGCTCAACACGGCCACCGGCGAACTCACCGAGGAGTGAGGGGAATGACGTCAGGAGCGGTGCATCCGGGACCCGTGCTGGATAATGGGGCCGTGGCAGCACAGGAACAGCGGGTACTCATCGTCACCGGTCTGAGCGGGGCCGGGCGGTCCTCGGCTGCCAACGCGCTGGAGGACGCCGGCTGGTACGTGGTGGACAACCTGCCGCCGCGACTGGTGCCGGAGCTGGCCCGGATGCTCGGGGCGGCCGGCATCCACAACCTCGCCGCGGTGCTCGACGTGCGCAGCCGCGCCCTGTTCGCCGACGTGATGCCGGCGCTGGCCGAGCTCCGGGCGACCGGGCTGGACATCGACCCGGAGATCCTCTTCCTCGAGGCGAACGACGAAGTGATCGTCCGACGCCAGGAATCGGCCCGGCGCCCGCACCCGCTGCAGGGCAGCGGTCGGCTGCTCGACGGGGTGAAGGCGGAGCGGGCCCAGCTCGGGGCGCTGCGCTCGGTCGCCGACCTGGTGATCGACACCTCCAACCTCAACGTGCACCAGTTGCGCGACCGTGTCTCGCACGCGTACGGGGGAGAGGAGCGGAAGTTCCGCGCGACCATCGTCTCCTTCGGTTTCAAACACGGCGTCCCGGTGGACGCCGACCTCGTGCTGGACGTCCGGTTCCTGCCGAATCCGCACTGGATCCCCGAGCTGCGGCCGATGACCGGCATGGACCAGCCGGTCCGCGACTACGTGCTCTCCCAGGACGGCGCGACGGACTACCTGGACCGGATCGAGGGGCTGCTCGGCGAGATCGTCATCCCCGGCTACTGCCGCGAGGGCAAGTGGCTGATGACCATCGCGGTCGGGTGCACCGGCGGCCGCCACCGGTCCACCTCGATGGCCATCGACCTCAGCCGCCGGCTCGGCCTGAGAGGCATCCCCACCTCTGTGGTGCACCGGGACGCGGAGCTGCTCTGAGATGCTCGCCGCAGATCTGGGATTCGATCGTCGCCCTGCCGTCACCGCCCTGGGCGGCGGACACGGGCTGTACGCCAACCTGTCCGCACTGCGCCGGATCACCGACCGGCTGACCGCGGTCGTCACCGTCGCCGACGACGGCGGCTCCTCGGGCCGGCTGCGCCAGGAGTTCGACATCCTGCCGCCCGGCGACCTGCGGATGGCCCTCGCCGCGCTCTGCGGTGACGATTCCCAGGGCCGGCTGTGGGCCGAGATCCTCCAGTCCCGGTTCGCCGGCCACGGCCCGCTGGGCGGCCACGCCATCGGCAACCTGCTGATCGCCGGCATCTGGCAGAAGGTGGACGCCGTCACCGGGCTCGAGATGGTGGCCCAGTTGCTCGGCAGCCGCGGGCGGGTGCTGCCGATGTCCGGTGTGCCACTGGAGATCGAGGCCGACGTGATCGGCTACGACCCGCTGCACCCCGACGAGATCAGCGTGCTGCGCGGCCAGGCCCGGATCGCCTCCACCCGGGCCGAGGTGTCCGGGATCCGGCTCGTCCCCGAGGACCCGCCGGCGGTGCCGCAGACCGTCCAGGCGATCCACGAGGCCGACTGGGTCATCCTCGGGCCGGGCTCCTGGTTCACCTCGGTGATCCCGCACCTGCTCGTCCCTGAACTGGCCGATGCCCTGGTCCGCACCCGGGCCCGGCGGATCCTCACGATGAACCTCCGGCCGGCCGGCGAGACCTCGGGCTTCACGCCCTCGCGCCACCTGGAGGCGCTGGCCGACCACGCTCCGCAGCTGCGGCTCGACGTGGTGCTGGCCGACCCCCGGTTCGTCGCCGACGACCGGGGCCACCTGGAGGGCTTCGCCCACTCGCTGGGCGCCGAACTGGTCGTCACCGACGTGGCGATGCGGGACGGATCCGCCCGGCACGACCCGCTGCGGCTGGCGTCGGCGTACGCGGAGATCATGGGCCTCTGAGCGGGCGCCGGGTCCCGTGCGCCGGTCCGGTGATGCGGCCCGCCGAGCCCCGTGTGGGACGATGGGGCAATGGCGATGACCCAACAGGTGAAGGCGGAACTGTCGACTGTCCCCGTCACGAGGACGACGTCCCGGGTCGCGGAGATGGCCGCGGTGCTCCGTTTCGCCGGAGGTCTTCATCTCGCCGGGGGCCGGATCGTGATTGAGGCCGAGCTCGACACCGGCGCCGCGGCGCGCCGGCTGCGAACGGCGATCCAGGACGTCTTCGGCTACTCCTCCGACCTGGTCGTGGTCAACGGGTCGGGCCTGCGCAAGGCCACCCGCTACGTCGTCCGGATGACCAGCCACGGCGACGACCTGGCCCGCCGCACCGGCCTGGTCGACCCGCACGGCCGCCCCGTCCGGGGCCTGCCGCCGCAGATCGTCGGGGGTGACCTGGACGCCGCCGTCGCCGCCTGGCGGGGCGCCTTCCTGGCGCACGGCTCGCTCACCGAGCCCGGCCGGTCGATGGCCCTGGAGATCACCTGCCCGGGCCCGGAATCGGCGCTGGCCCTGGTCGGCGCCGCCCGGCGGGTCGGCATCGGCGCCAAGGCGCGGGTGGTCCGGGAGGTCGACCGGGTCGCCATCAGGGACGGTGACGCCATCGCGGCGATGCTCACCCGGCTCGGTGCCCACGAGTCGGTGCTGGCCTGGGAGGAACGGCGGATGCGCCGTGAGGTGCGGGCCTCCGCCAACCGCCTGGCGAACTTCGACGACGCCAACCTGCGGCGGTCGGCCCAGGCCGCGGTGGCCGCCAGTGCCCGGGTCGGACGGGCCCTGGAGATCCTCGGCCCCGACGTGCCCGAACACCTGCGACGGGCCGGTGAGCTGCGGATGGAGAACAAGCAGGCCAGTCTCGAGGAGCTCGGCCGGCTGCACGAGCCGCCGCTCACCAAGGACGCCATCGCCGGCCGGATCCGCCGGCTGCTCGGGATGGCCGACAAGCGGGCCGCCGAGCTCGGCATCCCCGACACCGAGGCCAGCATCACCCCCGAGATGCTCGATTCCGGTGACTGACCGGCTGACCGAGTGGCCTGGCCTGAGTGGCTTGACCGGCCTGCGGACCGGCCCGGCTGACTGATCGGCCGGGTGGCGGTGGCCCGGCCGTGGCGCCGGTGGGGCTCAGTAGGCCCGGGGCATCCCGGTCAGGTCGGGCGCCCGGTCGCCGAGGATGTGCGCGACCTGCGCCCGCCCCGCGGTCAGCAGCAGCCCGGAGTCGCTGCTCGGATTGACCATGTCGGCGCCCTCCTCGGCCCAGTACCGGGCCTCCTCGGCGTCGGCGCAGTAGATCGCCATCTTCAGCCCGTGCTCGTGGCTGCGGGCGAGGATGGTGTGGACCATGTCGACGATCTGTTGGGGCATCGTCCCCCCGGCGGTCAGCCCCACGCTGAGCGCCAGGTCGTTGGGGCCGACGAAGACCCCGTAGAGGCCCGGGGTCGACATGATCGCGTCCATGTTGTCGTACCCCTCCTTCGACTCGATCTGCGGCCAGACCTGGATGACCTCGTCGGCCTCCTGGAAGTACGACGGACCCGCGTAGAGGGTGCCCCGGGTGGGGCCGAGGGAGCGGGTGCCGCGCGGCGGGTAGAAGCACGCCGCCGCGACGGTCGCGGCCTGCTCCGGGGTGGCGACGTCGGGGACGATCACGCCGTACGCCCCGGCGTCGAGCAGCCAGCCGATCTCGCGCGGGTCCTGGCTGGGGGAGCGGACGAATGGGCTGGCCTGCCCCGCCGAGACCGCCTGCAGCATCGCCATGATCGCGTCGCGTCCGAACATGCCGTGCTGCGCGTCGATCGTCACGGAGTCGAAACCTGCGTACGAGAGGATCTCGGCGATGTAGGTCGACTCCATCGTGACCCAGGCGTTGACCGCGGTGCGGCCGGACCTGATGGCGTCATCGACCCGGTTCGTCCGGAGCATCGGTGGTCCTCTCGGGGCGGGGGAGCTGGGTCCGCGGCCCCGCAGAGGGACCTCGACAGGGGCGCGGCGACGCGCCCCCGCAGCATCCTACAGGTAGTCACAGTGGGGTACCCCGCGTGCGTGGGCGTCAGAGGTGGTTTATAGGCTTGGGCATGTCCGTCAGGGTGGACGGGCCCACCCCCTCATCCACCAGTCGTCTTTTCTAGGAGACACACACATGACCGTCAAGGTTGGCATCAACGGTTTCGGCCGCATCGGCCGTAACTTCTACCGAGCCCTGGTCGCCTCCGGCGCTGATGTCGAGGTCGTCGGCGTCAACGACCTGACCGACAACCACACCCTCGCCCACCTGCTCAAGTACGACTCGATCCTCGGCCGCTTCGACGGCGAGGTCACGTACGACGAGGAGTCCCTCACGGTCAACGGCCACAAGATCATGGCCTACGCGGAGAAGGATCCGACGGCGCTGCCGTGGGGCGAGATCGGCGCGGACATCGTGATCGAGTCGACCGGCCGCTTCACCGACGCCACCAAGGCCCAGGCCCACATCCAGGCCGGCGCCAAGAAGGTCATCATCTCCGCCCCGGCGAAGAACGAGGACAAGACCATCGTGATCGGCGTGAACGACGCCGAGTACGACCCGGAGAAGCACAACATCATCTCCAACGCGTCGTGCACCACGAACTGCCTCGCCCCGATCGCCAAGGTGCTGAACGACGAGTTCGGCATCGTCAAGGGCCTGATGACGACCATCCACGCCTACACCGCCGACCAGAACCTGCAGGACGGTCCGCACAAGGACCTGCGTCGCGCCCGCGCCGCGGCCCTCAACATCGTCCCGACCAAGACCGGTGCCGCCCAGGCCGTGGCCCTGGTGCTGCCGGAGCTCAAGGGCAAGTTCGACGGCTACGCCCTGCGCGTGCCGACCCCGACCGGTTCGGTCGTCGACCTCTCGTTCGAGGCCGGCCGCGAGACCACCATCGAGGAGGTCAACGCCGCCGTGAAGAAGGCCGCCGAGGCCAACCCGACGGTGATCGCCTACACCGAGGACCCGATCGTCTCCAAGGACATCGAGACCGATTCGCACTCGACCATCTTCGACTCGGGCCTGACCAAGGTGATCGGCAACCAGGTCAAGATCGTCACCTGGTACGACAACGAGTGGGGCTACTCCAACCGCCTCGTCGACCTGGCCGTCCTGGTCGGTTCGAAGCTCTGATCTGATCGGTCCCCGGCCGACAGTGCACAGCGCAGCGGGGTTGGCCATCGGCCAACCCCGCTGTCGCACCCGAGGGCCGTGCCCGGAACCCGCGGGTAACCCAAGCAGTTCCCCACATTCCTGAGGAAGGTACGAAGTGAAGTCAATCGAAGATCTGGGTGATCTCCAGGGCAAGCGGGTGGTCATCCGCTGTGACCTGAACGTGCCCCTGGACGGTGGCACCATCACCGATGACGGCCGCATCCGTGCATCCCTGCCGACCCTCAACGCGCTGCGCGAGGCCGGCGCCAAGGTCGTCGTGCTGGCTCACCTCGGTCGCCCGAAGGGCCAGGTCAACCCCAAGTACTCGCTGGCGCCCGCCGCCGCACGGATGTCCGACCTGCTCGGCGTGGAGGTCAAGCTGGCCGAGGACGTCGTCGGCCCGTCCGCCGAGGCCCTGGTCGCCGGGATGTCCGCCGGTGACGTCGTGATGCTGGAGAACGTCCGCTACGAGCCGGGCGAGGAGTCCAAGGACGAGGCCGAGCGCGAGGCGCTGGCGGCCAAGTACGCCGCCTTCGGTGACGTCTTCGTGTCCGACGGCTTCGGTGTGGTGCACCGCAAGCAGGCCTCCGTCTACGACTTGGCCAAGAAGCTCCCGAACGCCGCCGGCAAGCTGGTCAAGGCCGAGATCGACGTGCTCAAGCAGCTGACCGAGGAGCCGGCCCGGCCGTACGTCGTCGTCCTCGGTGGTGCCAAGGTCGCCGACAAGCTCGCGGTGATCGACAACCTGCTGAAGACCGCCGACACCCTGGTGATCGGTGGCGGCATGGCGTACACCTTCCTCAAGGCCAAGGGCTACGAGGTCGGCACCTCGCTCCTCGACGAGGAGAAGGTCGAGACCTGCAAGGAGTACATGGCGAAGGCCGAGGCCGCGGGCAAGCAGCTGCTGCTGCCGGTGGACACCGTCGTCTCCCCGGCCTTCCCGTCCGGTGACGGGCCGTTCGAGTCGACCGTGGTCGACTCCGACAAGCTGCCGGCCGACCAGATGGGCCTCGACATCGGCCCGAAGACCGCGGCGATCTTCGCCGAGGCGATCAAGGGCGCCCGGACGGTGTTCTGGAACGGTCCGATGGGCGTCTTCGAGGTGCCGGGCTTCTCCGCCGGCACCAAGGCCGTCGCGCAGGCGCTGACCGAGGTCGACGGCCTGTCCGTCGTCGGTGGCGGCGACTCGGCCGCCGCTGTCCGCGAGCTCGGGTTCGCCGACGACCAGTTCGGTCACATCTCCACCGGTGGCGGCGCCTCGCTGGAGTACCTCGAAGGCAAGACCCTGCCGGGTCTGGCCGTCCTCGGCTGACGAAGGAGCACACGCGATGACAGCACGCAAGCCTCTGATGGCGGGCAACTGGAAGATGAACCTGGACCACTTCGAGGCCACCTCGACGGTCCAGAAGCTGGCCTGGGCGCTGGCCGATGCGAACTACGACCCGGAGAAGTCGGAGGCGGTCGTCCTGACCCCCTTCACCGACATCCGGTCCGTGCAGACCCTGATCGAGTCGGACAAGCTTCCGCTCGGCTTCGGCGCGCAGGACGTCTCCGCCCACGACGCGGGCGCGTACACCGGCGAGGTGTCCGCGACCATGCTGAAGAAGCTCAACTGCACGTACGTGGTCGTCGGCCACTCCGAGCGTCGTCAGTACCACGCGGAGACCGACGAGATCGTCAACGCCAAGTCCCGCAAGGCGCTCGAGGCCGGCATCACGCCGATCGTCTGCGTCGGCGAGGGCCTGGACATCCGCAAGGAGGGGCGTCACGTCCCCTACACCGTCGCCCAGGTCGAGGGTGCCTTCGCCGGCTGGACCGCCGATGAGGTGTCCCGAGCGGTCATCGCGTACGAGCCCGTCTGGGCCATCGGCACCGGTGAGGTCGCGACCCCGGCGGACGCCCAGGAGGTGTGCGGGGCCATCCGCGCCAGCCTCGCGTCGTCCTTCGGCGCCGATGTCGCCGAGACCGTCCGCGTCCTCTACGGCGGCTCGGTGAAGGCCGGCAACGTCAAGGAGATCATGGCGCAGCCGGATGTCGACGGTGCCCTCGTCGGAGGCGCCAGCCTCAAGGCGGAGGACTTCGCGCCGATCGTCACCTTCTACGCCTGACATCCCGTACGACCCTGCGGAGGCGGGTACCCGGATCACCGGGTGCCCGCCTCCGGCGTCTGTGCGGCCCGTTCGACTCCGGACCGATCGCCTCCGGGGGTTCCGGTTCCGGCTGTTCCCGGCACGGCAGCGGGGCTCGTCCGAGCCGGACGGAATCGGCGATCCCGCAGGGACGGGCGGGACAGATCGTCGCCCCCGCGGCGGACGCCCCGTGTCCAGCGACGTCGCCCCTTTTCGGCGCCGGAACACTGCTGGGTTAGGGTTGTCGTCATGTGGTGGCCCATCCTGACGCTCTCCATCGTGCTCGTGGTCCTGAGCGTGATCCTGACCGGGTTCATTCTCCTGCACAAGAACCGCGGTGGCGGGTTGTCGGACCTCTTCGGCGGTGGCATGTCCTCGTCGATGGGCGGTTCGTCGATGGCCGAACGCAACCTCGACCGACTGACCCTCGTCATCGGCATCATCTGGCTGGCGTGCATCGTCGGGCTGCTGGTGCTGTACCGGGCCCATCCGGGCGCCTGACGGGTCGAACGACAACCTGGGACAAGGGAGAACAACGAAGTGATCGGTGGTAGCGCGATCCGTGGCAGCCGCATCGGGGCCGGACCGATAGGGGAGGCCGATCGGGGCGATGCCGCACCGCGGCGATACGTCTCCTACTTCTGCGCGAACGGGCACGAGACCCGGCCGGCGTTCGCTGCCGAGGCGGAGATCCCTGCGGAGTGGGACTGCCCGCGTTGTGGCCTGCCGGCCAACACCGACGAGCTCAACCCGCCGGCGCCGCCGCGGACCGCGGTCTACAAGACGCACCTTGCGTACGTCAAGGAGCGTCGCTCCGACGCGGAAGCCCGGGAGATCCTCGCGGAGGCCCTGCAGTCGCTGCGGGCCCGTCGTGCCGCCGGCGAGGTCATCTACTGATCCACCTGATCGACATCCGCCCCGGTGCGCACTGCGCACCGGGGCGGAACGTCGTCAGCGACCGTCAGGGCGCGGCTCAGGACGTCAGCGGGTGCGCCGAGAGTTCCAGGGCGCACTGGCCGTTCTGTCGCACCAGCTCCGCCAGCACGTCGGCCAGCACGACGTCGTCGTCCATCCGGCGCAGTTCCTCGGTGATCAGTTCGTCGACGTTGCGGCGCCGCAGGGCCACCTTGCGCTCCGGCTGGCCGGGCATCCGGTAGACGGTCTCCTCCAGGTCGGTCCGGACGATCTCCACGACGCCGGCCGGCGTCTGCAGCCGGGCGGCGGTGATCCCGGGGCCGGCGGTCTGGACGACCTTCACGTCCACGCCCAGCCGCAGGCCCAGCCAGGCCGCGAGCAGGCTCGCCGGGGCGTTGTCGGTGGCGGCCTCCACCGTGGCGGCGGTGACCGGCCGGCGGACCTGGTCGAGGGCCGCGGCGAGCAGGGCGCGCCAGGTCGTTGTCCGGGTCCAGGCCAGGTCGGTGTCGCCCGCCGAGTGGTAGTACGCCCGGTCGATGATCGCCTGGGTCGGGTTCACCGCGCCGAGGGCGTCGGTGATCCGGCGGTTGGCGAGCTTGCCGATCCGGTCGGTGAGCAGGTCCTCCGGGGCCTCGTTGGGCCACCAGACGACGACCGGGAGGTCGGGCACGAGCAGCGGCCGCAGCACCGAGCCGGGGTGCTCGACCGTACGGCCGCGCATGGTCAGCACGATCACGTCGCCACGCGCCTCGGTCTCGGTGTGGATCTCGGCGTCCAGTCCGTCGGGGGCGCCGGGATCGCGGATCACGATCAGGATCCGGGAGGGGTGCTCGCGGTTGGCCGCCAGCGCGGCGTTGTAGGCCTCCCAGTAGTCGTCGCGGTCGGTGGCGACGATGAACGTGTGCACCATGCCGCTGCCGGCGTTGCCCAGTTCGTGGTGGTGCGCCAGCAGGGCACTGGTCACCTTGCTCGCCGTGGTGTTCTTCATCTCGATGGTCATCTCGGGCTTCTCCTCAGCAGCGGGTGATCAGGGCCGGCGCCAGGCCACGCCGTCGCGGGCCAGCATGGCCTGCGCGGACTTCGGCCCCCAGGTGCCGGGGCGGTAGGTCTCGGGCCGGGAGTTCTGTCCCGCCCAGTAGTCGAGCACCGGGTCGAGGATGCGCCAGGACTCCTCGACCTCCCGGCTGCGCGGGAACAGCGGCGGATCCCCGAGCAGCACGTCCAGGATCAGGCGTTCGTACGCCTCGGGGCTGGACTCGGTGAAGGAGGAGCCGTACTCGAAGTCCATGTTCACGTCGCGGACCTCCATCTGCGTTCCCGGCACCTTGGCGCCGAACCGCAGTGTGACGCCCTCCTCGGGCTGGATCCGCAGCACCAGGGCGTTCGCCCCCAGGGTGGCCGTGTCGTGGGCGTTGAACGGCACGAACGGCAACGTCTTGAACTGCAGCGCGATCTCGGTGACCCGGGTGGGCATCCGCTTGCCGGTGCGCAGGTAGAACGGGACACCCGCCCAGCGCCGGTTGTGCACGTCGACGCGGATCGCGGCGTACGTCTCGGTCGTGGAGTCGGCCGGGATGCCGTCCTCCTCCAGATAGCCCTTGATCAGCTCGCCACCCGACCAGCCGCCCTCGTAGATGCCGCGGGCGGTGTGCTGGTCGAACCGGCGGGTGGCGCTGGTGGCCTCGAGGACCTTCTCCTTCTCGGCCCGCAGCGCGTCGGCGCCCATCCCGGTGGGCTCCTCCATCGCGGTCAGCGCGAAGAGCTGCAGCAAGTGGTTCTGGATCACGTCCCGGGCGGCACCGACCCCGTCGTAGTAGCCGGCCCGGCCGCCGATGCCGATGTCCTCGGCCATGGTGATCTGGACGTGGGAGAGGTAGTTGTTGTTCCACAGCGGCTCGAACATGGTGTTCGCGAACCGCAGCGCCAGCAGGTTCTGCACCGTCTCCTTGCCGAGGTAGTGGTCGATCCGGAACACCTGGTCCTCGGTGAACGCGGACGACACCACCCGCTCCAGCTGCTTGGCACTGGCCAGATCGCGCCCGAACGGCTTCTCGATCACCACCCGCTTCCACGAGCTGTCGGTCTGGTCGGACAGCCCGTGCTTCTTGAGCTGGTTGATCACCACCGCGAAGTACTTCGGCGGGACGGACAGGTAGAACGCGTGGTTGCCGCCGGTGCCCTGGTGGCGGTCCAGATCCTCCAGCGTGGCCTTCAGCCGGCCGAACGCCTCGTCATCGGTGAACTCGCCCTGGACGAAGCGGATGCCCGCCAACAGCTGCTGCCAGACCTCCTCGCGGTAGGGCGTACGGGCGTGCTCGCGGACCGCCTCGCCGACCACCTGGGCGAAGTCCTGGTCCACCCAGTCGCGGCGGGCGAAGCCGACGAAGGCGAAGCCCGGCGGGAGCAGCCCGCGGTTCGCCAGGTCGTAGACCGCCGGCATCAGCTTCTTGCGGGCCAGGTCGCCGGTGACGCCGAACATCACCAGCACCGAGGGGCCGGCGATCCGGGGGAGGCGACGGTCCCGTACGTCACGCAAGGGGTTGGTGTACGGGGCGGCGTCCTGCGGCGGTGCCGCCACTGCGCTGTCCTGGGTCATGGTTCTCCTTCACGTCAAAGGGTCGTCCCCACCGTACATTTGCTTCAGCCTTCAACAGCGGCTGCTGGTCGGGGACCCCGCCACCGCCCCGGGGACACGACAGGGGCCGGCACCCATGGTGCCAGCCCCTGCAGCCCCTCGGCGGGGATCGGACGTTGTGGCGACGGTCGGACGTGCCGAGGGTCGCGCGGACGGTCAGACGCGCGGACGGTCAGACGTGCCGAGGGCCAGACCTGTCGACGGTCGGACGTCGCGACGTCAGGCGTTGTCGAGCGCGGCCCGGACCGTGGCGAGCAGCTCGTTCCAGGACGCGATGAACTTGTCCACGCCCTCCTTCTCGAGGACCAGACAGACGTCAGCCATGTCGACCCCGGCGGCGGCGAGGGCGTCGAAGGTCCGGTGGGCCTCGGCGTAGTGGCCGGTGATGGTGTCGGCGGTGGTCTCGCCGTGGTCGGCGTAGGCCATCATCGTCTTCTCCGGCATGGTGTTGACCACGCCGTCGACGATCAGCTCGGCGACGTACATCGTGTCCGCGTACGCCGGGTTCTTCACGCCGGTCGAGGCCCACAGCGGGCGCTGCGGGTTGGCCCCCCTGGCCGCCAGCGCCTGCCAGCGGTCGGAGGCGATGGTCCGCTCGAACAGCTCGTAGGCGAGCCGGGCGTTGGCCAGGCCGGCCCTGCCCTTGAGCGCGGCGGCCTCGTCGGTGCCGAGGGCGTCGAGGCGCTTGTCGACCTCGGTGTCCACGCGGGACACGAAGAACGAGGCGACCGAGTGGATCGTCGACAGGTCCTTGCCTGCGGCGGCGGCCTGCTCGAGCCCGGCCATGTAGGCGTCCATCACCTGCTGGTAGCGGGTGACCGAGAAGATCAGCGTCACGTTGATGCTGATGCCCTGGGCGATCGTCGCGGTGATCGCCGGCAGCCCGGCGGGGGTCGCCGGGATCTTGATCAGCACGTTCTCGCGATCGACGAGGGCGTGCAGCTCCTTCGCCTGGGCGATGGTCGGATCGGTCCGGTTCGCCAGGCGGGGATCGACCTCGAGGGAGACGCGGCCGTCGAAGCCCTTGGAGGCGGCGTACAGGTCGGTGAAGAGGTCGCAGGCGGTGCGGACGTCGTCGGTGGTGGCGATCCGGATCACACCCTCGACGTCCTGGCCGGCGGCCTTGAGCTCGGCGACCTGGTCGGCATAGTCCTCACCTCTGGACATCGCGCCGGCGAAGATCGTCGGGTTGCTGGTGACGCCGCTGACCGAGTACTCGTCGATCAGGTCCTGCAGGTTGCCGGAGGTGAGCCGGGCCCGGGAGAGGTCGTCCAACCAGATGGACACCCCGGCGTCGGCCAGGGACTTCAGTCGTTCGTTCATGGGGGTTCCTTCGCGTGTTTCCGGGCGGGTCAGGCGCCGAGGCGGGCCGGGCCGCAGGCGGCGCGCCGGTTGGTCAGGGTGGGGCCGGCGGCGACCGCGGCGAGGGACTCCTGGGCCGCGGCGACGACGGCCTCGGGGGTCAGGCCGAACTTCTCGAACAGCAGCCCACCGGCGGCGGAGGCGCCGTAGTGGTCGAGGGAGACGATGCGACCGGCGTCGCCGACCAGCTCGCTCCAGCCCAGCGCGATGCCGGCCTCGACCGCCACCCGGGCGCGGACGTCGGTCGGCAGCACGGCGTCGCGGTAGGCGTCGTCCTGCTCGTCGAACCACTCCCGGCACGGCATGGAGACCACCCGGGCCTTGACCCCCTCGGCACCGAGCCGCTCCTGGGCGGTCAGCGCGTACTGCACCTCGGAGCCGGTGCCGATCAGGATGACGTCCGGCGTCCCCTCGCAGTCCTTGAGCACGTAGCCGCCCCGGGCGACCCCGGTGGCCTCCGCGTACCCGTCGGTGCCGCGCGGCACGATCGGCAGGTTCTGCCGGGACAGGACCAGGCCGGCCGGGCGGTCGTGGTGGCGCAGGATCTGGGCCCAGGCCTGGACGGTCTCGTTGGCATCGGCCGGGCGGACGACGTCGAGGCCGATGATGGCGCGGTAGGCGGCCAGGTGTTCGATCGGCTGGTGGGTGGGGCCGTCCTCGCCGACGCCGATGGAGTCATGGGTCCACACGTACGTCACGGGCAGCTTCATCAGGGCCGCCAGCCGGACCGCACCGCGCATGTAGTCGGCGAAGACGAAGAACGTGCCGCCGTAGATGCGGGTGTCACCGTGGGTGGCGATGCCGTTGAGGATCGCCCCCATGGCGTGCTCGCGGATGCCGAAGTGCAGCACCCGGCCGTACGGGTCGCCGCGGAACTTCTTCGACTGACGGTTCTCCGGCAGGAAGCTCGGCTGGCCGTCGGGGGTGGTGTTGTTCGAGCCGGCGAGGTCGGCCGAGCCGCCCCACAGCTCGGGCATCACCGGGGCCAGCGCGGAGAGCACCTTGCCGGAGGCGGCACGGGTGGCGATGCCCTTGGGATCGGCGGCGAAGGTCGGCAGTGCGTCCTCCCAGCCGGCCGGCAGCTCGCGGGCGGCCAGCCGGTCGAAGAGCGCCTTGCGCTGCGGGTTCGCCGCGGCCCAGCGGTCGAAGTCGTGCTGCCAGGCGGCGCGGGCCGCCTCGCCGCGGGTGACCAGGTCACGGGTGTGGGCCAGCACGTCGGTGTCGACGGCGAAGTGCCGGTCGGGATCGAAACCGAGCACCTCCTTGGTGGCGCGGACCTCGTCCTCGCCCATCGCCGAGCCGTGCACCCCGCCCGTGCCCTGCTTGTTCGGGGCCGGCCAGCCGATGATCGTCCGCAGCCGGATGAACGACGGCTTGTCGGTGACCGCCTGGGCGGCGATGATCGCGTCGTACAGGCCGGCGACGTCCTCGACGTAGTCCTGGCCGGGCCGGCGCCAGTCGAGGGTCTGCACGTGCCAGCCGTACGCCTCGTAGCGCTGGGCGACGTCCTCGTTGAAGGCGATCACCGTGTCGTCCTCGATCGAGATCTCGTTCTCGTCGTAGATCACGATGAGGTTGCCGAGCTGCTGGGTGCCGGCGATCGAGGACGCCTCACCGGAGACGCCCTCCTCGAGGTCGCCCTCGGAGCAGATGACGTAGACGCGGTGGTCGAAGGGTGATTCACCCGGCGCGGCGTCGGGGTCGAACAGGCCGCGCTCGCGGCGGGCGGCCATCGCCATGCCGACGGCGTTGCTGATGCCCTGGCCGAGCGGACCGGTGGTGGTCTCGATGCCGGCGGTGTGGCCGTACTCGGGGTGGCCCGGGGTCTTCGAGCCCCAGGTGCGCAGCGCCTCGAGGTCGGACAGCTCGAGGCCGAAGCCGCCGAGGTACAGCTGGACGTACTGGGTGAGTGAGGAGTGCCCGGCGCTCAGCACGAAGCGGTCGCGGCCGACCCACCGGGTGTCCTTCGGGTCGTGGCGCATCACCTTCTGGAAGAGGGTGTAGGCGACCGGGGCGAGACTCATCGCGGTGCCCGGGTGGCCGTTGCCCACCTTCTGCACGGCGTCGGCGGCCAGGAGCCGGGAGGTGTTCACCGCCTTCTCGTCGAGGGCGCTCCAATCCAGAGCAGATGTGGTGGAGGTAACGGTCATTCCTGCGTCCTTTCCGGCGGCACTGCCGAGGGTGTCCTCGACGTCACGTAACAGAGACTACGCAGCCCCCCGCGGCGACCGGCACGGGGTGGACAGGTGCCGCGGCGCCGGACGGCCGTGATCCCGCGCCGTGGCGGGGGATCCTGCGCCACGGCGACCGCGGCACCGGCCGCCGGCAGGTGCCGATCCACCGGTGTGCCGAAGGTGGTACGAACGGTGGGTGCGCGGCGGGTTCCCGGGTACTGTGAGCCGGAGCAGGTCCGGGGGTCGCGGACCGCCGGAAGGGAAATGTGTCAGTAGTGGACGCCCAGTCGAGGTCGGACTCCCCTGAAGGAGCTCTCGCCGCCCCGGTGCGCGCCGGGTTCGTTGACGTCGTCGGGGCCTACGTACGGCTGACCAAACCCCGGGTCATCGAGCTGCTGCTGATCACCGCGGTGCCGGCGATGTTCCTCGCCGCCCGCGGAATGCCGCGCTGGCAGGACGTGATCGTCGTCCTGGTCGGTGGCTACGCCGCCGCCGGCTCGGCGAACGTCTTCAACAACGTGTACGACCGCGACATCGACGAGCAGATGCGCCGGACCCGCCGCCGCCCGATCCCGCGCCACGAGATCACCGGACCCTCCGCCCTGGTCTTCGGCATCGTGCTCGGCCTGGTCGCGCTGGCGGTGCTGGGCCTGGGCGGCAACCTGCTGTCCGGTGCGCTGGGCCTGGCCGCGATCCTGTTCTACGTCTTCGTCTACACGATGCTGCTCAAGCGTCGTACGGCGCAGAACATCGTCTGGGGCGGCATCGCGGGCTGTTTCCCGCCGCTGATCGCCTGGACGGTCGTCACCGGCTCGGTGTCATGGGCGCCGCTGGTGATGTTCCTGATCGTCTTCTTCTGGACCCCGCCGCACACCTGGGCGCTGGCCATCCGCTACCGCGAGGACTACGCGAACGTCGACGTGCCGATGCTCCCGGTGGTGAAGCCGGCCACGGTGGTGGCCGACCAGATCCTCCTCTACACCGTCATCACGGTGCTCACCACGCTGGCGCTGTGGCCGATCGGCGGCACCGGCTGGCTCTACCCGGTGGTCGCCCTGGCCGGCGGTGCCGCGTTCCTGTGGGAGGCCGTCGCGCTGTGGCGGCGCGCGCACCGTGGACTCACCGACGCCGCGCTCAAGCCGATGCGACTGTTCCACTGGTCGAACTCGTACCTGGCACTGGTCTTCCTCGCCCTGGCGGTCGATCCGCTGCTCTTCTGATCGGTCGATCATCGCCCGGCACGGCGGGCATCCACGGCCCGGCAGGCGCGTCCTGCCGGGCCGTACGACGTCCGGGCCCGGCGGGGGAGCGGGTGGATCCGGGGCCCCGGTTGCGTGCGTCGATATGGCGTGGGCCGGATCCTGTGGAATAATTGCGTGCAGGTCGGGGCACCGCCGGTGCCCCAGGCCGGTGAGGCAGTGCCCGTGGTGACAGTGCGGGCCCCGCTCCTCGAGACCGCGACGACCGGCAACGGATCGACCGCGGCGGGGTAGGCGGGCCGCCGTCTCCCGGAGACCACCAGCTTTGTGACGCGACAGGCGTCCTCCGCCCGCCGTACCCGACCCGGTGTCGGTGCCCGGAGACCCGTCGCGACACCTGTCACCGGTGCGCTCTGCGCATCGGGTGAAGGAGAGCCATGCTCGATCCCGAGCAGAACACCACCGCCCCCGTCGATGACGGACTTCCCAAGCCCCCGGCCGGACGTCGGTCGCGCCGCCGTCCCGCCGGACCGCCGGTCGAACCCGTGACGGCCGCGGTGACCCCGGCCGCCGACAGCCTGCCCGGCCTGGCCCCTGCACCGGCCGACGAGACGCCGGTGCAGGCCCCGGTCGCGGAACCGGAGGCGGCGACCCCTGCCCCCGCAGCCGAGCCGGAGGTCGTCGAGGAGGAGGTGGCCGAGGCGGCTGCCGAGGTCGACCCCGAGCAGTCCGGCGTCGAGGCATCCGCCGAGCAGCCCGACGTCGAGGCGAACGCGCTGATCGAGATCGAGGCCGTCGCCACTCACGCCGATGAGGCCGCCACCGGCCAGCCCGACGACGAGGCCGAGGCGACCCACCCGGCCGGCGCGGCAGGGGCCGAGGAAGAGACCTCCGACGAGCAGGAGGAGGACGAGGCGGAGGACGGCGAGGGGGCCCAGCAGTCCACGCAGCCGCGCCGCCGTCGCCGTCGCCGGGGCGGCCGTCGTCGTCACGGCGGCGAGGGCCAGCAGTCGGCCGCCGACGAGGAGACCATAGAGGGCGCCGAGCCGGAGGGGACAGCCGAGGCTGCTGCCGCCCGGCAGCAGAGCTCCGCCGAGGAGACAGCCGTCCAGCAGGGAGCCGCCGAAGCGGAACAGGCCTCGGGTAACGAGGCGGGGGCGGCCGCGGCCGGGTCGGCCACCGACCGGGCCGAGGGCGAGGGGAGCTCGTCGGGCTCCTCGCGTCGTCGTCGGCGCCGCCGCCGTCGCGGCGAGGACGCCAGCACCGGTGCCGAGGACGACCCGACCGACGTCGTGGTCAAGGTCCGCGAACCGCACGCCGCCGCCGGCGACCAGATCCACGCGGTCGAGGGGTCGACCCGGCTGGAGGCGAAGCGTCAGCGCCGCCGTGAGGGCCGCGCCGCCGGTCGTCGCCGCGCCCCGATCGCCTCCGAGGCGGAGTTCCTGGCCCGCCGTGAGTCGGTGAAGCGCCAGATGGTGCTCCGCCAGGGTGAGGAGTACACCCAGATCGCCGTCCTCGAGGACGGTGTCCTGGTCGAGCACTACGTCGACCGTGAGTCGTCCTCGTCGCTGATCGGCAACATCTACCTCGGCAAGGTGCAGAACGTGCTGCCGTCGATGGAGGCCGCCTTCATCGACATCGGCCGTGGCCGCAACGCCGTGCTCTACGCCGGTGAGGTCGACTGGGACGCGTACGGCGCCCCGAACTCCGATCGCCGGATCGAACGCGTCCTGAAGTCGGGCCAGACGGTCGTCGTCCAGGTGACCAAGGACCCGGTGGGGGCCAAGGGGGCCCGGCTGACCAACCACGTCTCCCTCCCCGGCCGCTACGTGGTGTACGCCCCCGGCGGCCATCTGTCCGGCATCTCGCGCAAGCTGCCCGACGTCGAGCGCAAGCGGCTGAAGCACATCCTCGCCGACCTGATCGAGGAGAGTGCCAGCGTCATCGTCCGCACCGCGGCCGAGGGTGCCACCCAGGAGCAGCTCGTCCACGACGTCAGCCGGCTCAAGTCCCAGTGGGACGCCATCGAGAAGCGGGCCAAGCACGCCGCCGCGCCGCAGCTCCTCTACAGCGAGCCGGATCTGACCATCCGGACGGTCCGCGACCTGTTCACCGAGGACTTCGCCGAGCTCGTCATCGACGGCAACGGTGAGGACAACGACGCGTACGAGTCCCTGACGGACTACCTCGAGCACGTCGCGCCGCACCTGCGTGAGCGGGTCGTGCACTGGGACCGCCGGGCCCGCGGTGACGTCTTCGCGCACTACCGCCTCGACGAGCAGATCGCCAAGGCGCTGGAGCGCAAGGTGCACCTGCCCTCCGGCGGCTCGCTGGTCATCGACCGCACCGAGGCGATGACCGTCATCGACGTCAACACCGGCAAGTTCACCGGCCACGGCGGCAACCTCGAGGCGACGGTCACCGCCAACAACCTCGAGGCCGCCGAGGAGATCGTCCGCCAGCTGCGACTGCGTGACATCGGCGGCATCATCGTCGTCGACTTCATCGACATGGTGCTGCCCAGCAACCGGGAGCTGCTGTTGCGCCGGCTGGTCGAGAGCCTGGGCCGGGACCGTACGCGGCACCAGGTCTCGGAGGTGACCAGCCTCGGCCTGGTGCAGATGACCCGCAAGAAGATCGGCACCGGTCTGGCCGAGGCCTTCACCGAGCCCTGCGAGGTGTGCAACAACCGGGGCTACATCATCCACGACATGCCGGTGGCGACCCAGGCGCCGGCCGACGGCGGTGACCGGCAGGGACGTAACAGCCGCAAGCGCAACCGGGGCAAGTCGTCCACCGCGCCCGCCACCCAGCCCACGCCGCCCCAGGAGACCGAGGGCGAGCAGGTCACGGTCGAGTCCCGCGCCGCCGCGCAGGCCGCGATGAACGCCGTCGCCCACGCCGGTGCGAAGCCCCGGTCGGACGAGGCGGAGGCCGGCGCCGAGGAGCGTACGACCCCGGCGGCAGCTCCCGAGGGGCAGCCGGAGGAGCAGGCGGAGCAGATCGCCGCGACGGGTTCCCGGCCGCGTCGGTCCTCGCGGTCGCGCGGCAGCCGTCGCCCGGCCGGTGCGCCGGGCGCCGAGTCCGTCGCACCGGTGACCGAGTCGGCCGCCGAATCGGTCACTGAGGCCTCCGCGGGACCGGTGGCCGAGGAAGCCGCCGGATCGGTCGCCGAGACGCCCACCCGAGCCGGTGCACCGGCCGGTGAGGAGCCGACCGTGGCCGTCGAGGGCCGGGCCACCGAAGGTGCCGGGTCGCCGACCGGGCCGGTGGAGGCCCCGGCCGATGCCCTGGCCGAGATCGTCGCCGCGCTGGTCGGCGCCGATGCCGAGGCGCCGGCGCTGATCGAGGCGGCACCTGCCGAGGCCCCGGCCGCGAAGCGGACGACGACCCGCAAGGCCGCTACCAAGAAGGCGACCACCGCGAAGCGGACGACGACGGCCAAGAAGACGACCGCGGCCGCAACGGCGAAGAAGGCCCCCGCGAAGCGGACGGCCCGGAAGACGACCGCCGGAGCGACGATCGACGCCGCCGAGGCCGACCGGTCGGCCGAGTCGATGCCGGCTGAGGCGCCTGCGGCGGCGCTGCCGTCCGATACGTCGGTGACGGAGCTGCCGGCGGGGACGTCCGTGGCCGACCGTGCGGCCGTGGGGACCACCGAGGCAGCTACGGCCGCCCCGGCAGCCCGTACGGCCCGCAAGAGCACCCGAAAGACGACCAGCAAGACCGCCACGGGCACGGGCACCCGGTCCCGGACCCGCAAGACGGCCACGGCGGCGTCCCCGGAGGCAGCGGGAGGTGCGGTGACCGAGCCCGTCCAGGACGCGTTCGTGCCCGCCCCCACGCCTGTCGAGCCGTCCACGGACGGCTCCGAGGACTGATCGGTTTGACCGGGACCGACCCGACTGCGTAGTCTTGACCCTCGGCGCATTCAGGACCCCAGGGCTTCGTAGCCGGGGTGCTCCGATCGCCGCACGACGGATTGATGGCAGTCGGGTCGGAGGACCCGGCATGGCGTAGGTCTCCGGGGCCCCCGTACGGGATGCGGGCACGGCGGGACACGGTCCGGGTGAGACAGATTCGACGAAGAGAGAAGGATAGCCGTGTACGCGATCGTGCGCAGTGGCGGCCGCCAGCACAAGGTTGCCGTGGGGGACGTTGTCGAGATCGACAAGGTCGCTGACGAGGTCGGTTCCACCGTTCAGCTCCAGCCGCTCCTGCTGGTCGACGGCGAGACCGTGACCTCGGACTCGGATGCCCTCGGCAAGATCGAGATCACCGCCGAGGTGCTCGCCGAGACCAAGGGCCCGAAGATCCGGATCCTGAAGTTCAAGAACAAGACCGGTTACACCAAGCGCCAGGGGCACCGTCAGCGGTACACCCAGGTCAAGGTCACCGACATCAAGGCCTGAGGGAGGACCGAGCATGGCACACAAGAAGGGCGCGTCCTCGACGCGCAACGGTCGTGATTCCAACGCGCAGCGCCTCGGCGTGAAGCGCTTCGGTGGCGAGTCCGTGAACGCGGGGGAGATCATCCTGCGCCAGCGCGGCACCCACTTCCACCCCGGTGACGGCGTGGGCCGCGGCAAGGACGACACCCTGTTCGCCCTGGTCCCCGGCAAGGTCGAGTTCGGCACCCGCCGCGGTCGCCGCGTGATCAACATCAAGCCCGTGGAGGTCGCCGCGGCCGCCGAGTGAGGCACCGCAGCACACCACAGCACGTACGGAAGGGTCGTCCCCGCGGGGACGACCC
>NZ_JAYFNG010000063.1:0-9420 GCF_034933565.1 Raineyella sp. | reverse complement strand
TTAAAAAACCGCCGGGCCCCCCTCGGCCGCGTTCGGCGCAGCCTGCTCGGCCTCTGGCGCAGCCGCTCGGCGCAGCGGTGCCGGGTGCCGGTGCCTTGTCTCAGGCCTCCCGCTCGAACGACATCGTGGCGGCGTGCACTGTGGCGCCGGGCCAGCGCTCGGTGATGGCCTTGGCCCGGGTGCAGAACCGTACGCCCTCGGGGCCGTGGATGTGGGTGTCGCCGAGCAGCGAGTCCTTCCAGCCACCGAAGGAGTAGTACGCCACCGGGGTCGGGATCGGCACGTTGATGCCGACCATGCCGGCCTGGACGTCGAGCTTGAACCGGCGGGCGGTGCCGCCGTCCCGGGTGAAGATGGCCGCGCCGTTGCCGAACGGCTGGGCGTTGACCAGGGCGATCGCCTCCTCGTACGTCGCGGCCGCACCGATCGTCAGCACCGGGCCGAAGATCTCCTCGGTGTAGACCGGGGCGTCCAGCGGCACCCCGGTGATCACCGTGGGGGCCAGGAAGTGGCCGTCCTCGAAGCCCTCGACCGTCGGGGCCCGGCCGTCCAGGACGACCGTGGCGCCGCGCTGCTCGGCGTCGTCGATCAGGCCGGTGATGCGCTGCTTGGCCCGGGCCGAGATGACCGGCCCGAGGTCGGTCACCTCCTCGAAGCCGGAGCCCACCACGTACGCCCCGGCGTGCTCGGCCACCCGCCGGGCCAGCTCGTCGGCGATCCCGCCGACGGCGATCACCGCGGGCAGCGCCATGCAGCGTTCGCCGGCGGCACCGAAGGCGGCCGCGGCGATGTGCTGGGCGGCGTGGTCGAGGTCCGCGTCGGGCATCACGATGGCGTGGTTGTTCGCCCCACCGAGGGCCTGGACCCGCTTGCCGTGCCGGGTCGCGGTCTCCTGGACGATCCGGGCCACCGGGGTGGAGCCGACGAACGAGACCGCGTCGATCCCGGGGTGCTCGAGCAGCGCGGTGACCACGTGCCGGTCGCCGGAGACGACGTTGAAGACGCCGTCGGGCAGGCCGGCCTCCCGGTACAGGCGGGCGATGATCATCGAGGCGGTCGGCGCCGGGGACGGCGGCTTCAGCACGAAGGAGTTGCCGGTGGCGATGGCGATCGGGTGCATCCACATCGGCACCATCACCGGGAAGTTGAACGGGCCGATGCCGGCGACGACGCCGACCGGCTGGCGCAGGGTGTGGACGTCCACGCCGGTCGAGACGTCGTAGGAGATCTCACCCTTCAGGGCCGCGGCAATGTTGCAGGCGAAGTCGAGGGTCTCCCGGCCGCGCTGGATCTCACCGATGGCGTCGGAGAAGGTCTTGCCGTGCTCGTTCACGATGGCGGTGGCCAGCTCGTCCTGATGGTCGAGGACCAGCTGGCGCATCCGGAACATGATGTCCATCCGCTTGGCCAGCGACACCTTGCCCCAGCTGAGCTGGGCCCGGCGGGCCACCCGGACGGCGTGGTCGACGTCGGCCACCGAGGCCTCGAGCAGCTCGGCCTCGATCCGGCCGGTCGTGGGGTTCTCGACCGGGACCCGGCGGACGGGCTCACCGTGGTACGGGGCGCCGTCGATCCACTGTTCGATCGTCTTCATGGGCTACTACTCCTTGTTGCTGGGGTTCAGTTGAGGTAGGCGCGTTGGGCCCGCTTGGCGTCGACGTACTCCTCGTACGCCCGCTGGGTGGACTCGAGGCGGGAGACCTGGGAGACGGCGACGTCCCACCAGGACGAGGACGGCGGGTTCGGCCCGTAGAGGTCGGTCTCGATGTGGATCATCACCGCGCGGTCGCCGGCCACCGCCTCGCGGTAGGCGGCCCGGAACTCGTCGATGGTGCCGACGCGCAGCACCTTCAGCCCCCAGGACTCCGCGTTGGCCGCGATGTCGACCGGCAGGAACTCCCCGTCGAGGGTGTGCGGGCGGCCGCCACCGGCGCGGTAACGGGTGCCGAAGCGCTGCGAGCCGCGCGACTCGGACAGGGCACCGATCGAGGCGAAGCCGTGGTTCTGGAGCAGCACGAAGATCACCTTCAGGCCCTCCTGGACGATGGTGGCCAGCTCCATCGGCAGCATCTGGTAGGTGCCGTCGCCGACGATCGCCACCACCTCGGAGTCCGGCAGCGCCATCTTGACCCCCATCGCGGCGGGGATCTCGTAGCCCATGCAGGAGAAGGCGTACTCGACGTGGTACTGCACCGGGGTGCGGGCCCGCCACAGCGCCTGCAGATCGCCGGGCATCGAGCCGGCGGCGTTGATCACCACGTCGTTGTCACCCATCATCTCGTTCAGGGCGCCGAAGACCTCGGTCTGGGCCGGCAGCGGGCCGTGGCCCAGGTGGTAGCACTTCTCGGTGGCCGCGGCCCAGGCCTCCTTCTCGGCAGCGATCTCGGCGGCGTACGCCTCCTCGACACGGTGGCCCGCCAGCGCGGCGGTCAGGGCGACCAGCGCCTCGCGGGCGTCGGCCACGACCATCTCAGCGGAGTTCTTCGCAGCGTCGAAGGCAGTCACGTTGATGTTGACGAACCGGACGTCGGGGTCCTTGAACTGGGTGTGCGAGGCGGTGGTGAAGTCGGAGTAGCGGGTGCCGATGCCGATCACCAGGTCGGCGGTGTCGGCGAGGTGGTTGCCGGAGTCACCGCCGGTCGAGCCGATCCCGCCGACCGCGCCGGGGTGGTCGAAGTTGATCGCGCCCTTGCCCGCCTGGGTGTCGCCGACCGGGATGCCGGTCGCGGTCGCGAACGCCCGCAGCTGCTCGGCGGCCTCGGAGTAGATCACCCCGCCGCCGGCGATCACCAGCGGGCGCCGGGCGGCGCGGATCAGCGCGGCGGCACGCTCGAGCGCGGCCGGCTCGGGCACCGGGCGACGGACGTGCCACACCCGGCGGTCGAACATCCGGACCGGGAAGTCGTACGCCTCCGCCTGGACGTCCTGGGGCAGCGCGATGACGCAGGCGCCGGTGTCGGCCGGATCGGTGAGCACCCGCATCGCGTTCAGCAGCGAGGACAGCAGCTGCTCGGGACGGTTGATCCGGTCGAAGAAGCGGGCCACCGGGCGGAAGCAGTCGTTGACCGAGAGGTCCAGCGTGGTCGGGTCCTCCAGCTGCTGCAGCACCGGGTCGGGGAACCGGGTGGCGAACTGGTCGGAGGGGAAGATCAGCACCGGGAGCCGGTTGGTGGTCGCCAGCGCGGCGCCGGTGACCATGTTGAGCGAGCCGGGCCCGATCGAGGCGGTGCACATCATCGCCTTCATCCGGTTGGTCGCCTTGGCGTACGCGGCGGCCGCGTTCACCATCCCCTGCTCGTTGCGGGGCATGTAGTACGGCATGGCACCGCCGTCCGGGGCGGGGTCGATCTCGTTCTGCAGCAGCGCCTGGCCGATGCCGGCCACGTTGCCGTGGCCGAAGATCCCGAAGGCGCCGGTGATGAACCGGTCCTCGACTCCGTCACGCTCCGCGTACTGGTTGACCAGGAAGCGAATGATCGCCTGCCCGACAGTGAGACGTACGGTTGGGTTCAGGTCTTCCACGGTCACTCCTTCGTGTTGAGGGGGGTCATCGGCAGCCGGGGGTCGACCTCCCCGGTCTCCCACTCCTGGCGCAGCCAGGTGTAGTGCGGATCGTCGGTCATCAGCCAGGTCGAGTCCTCGGCCGGGCCGGCCATCACGTTGAGGTAGTACAGGTCGTAGCCGGGCGCGGCGACCGAGGGGCCGTGGTAGCCGTACGGCATCACCACGATGTCGCCGCTGTGCACCTCGGCACAGACGTCGATCGGCTTGCCCGGGGAGGGGTAGATCCGCTGCAGCGCCATCCCGGTGGTGCCGTTGGCGGCCGGGCGGATCTGGTAGTAGTAGATCTCCTCGAGGATCCGCTCCACCTCGGTGTGCTCGTCATGCTTGTGCGGCGGGTAGGAGGACCAGTTGCCGCCCGGGGTGAGCACCTCGCAGGCCAGCAGGTGGGAGGTCGCCACGGTGTTGCCGAGCGCGTAGTTGTTCACCTGGCGCGAGCAGTCGCCGGTGCCGCGCAGCTGGGTGACGACCTCCGCCGCCGGGCAGTAGCGCACCGGCAGGTCGGCGGTCGCCTTCGACGCCGGCAGGGCGAACCGCCCGCCGTGCTCGCTCGACACGACGACGGTGGTGTGCCGCGGGACGTAGAGGTAGTCGGTGATCGCGGTCCACACCTCGGGGCGACCGGCGATCGCGTACGACTCGCCGCCCACCTCGACCCGGCAGCCGCCGGACAGCGGCAGCACCAGCAGTTCGGCGTCACCGGAGCTGACCTCCTGGCGGCCACCGGCCGGCAGCGCCAGGACGCGCAGGGAGCACCAGTCCCAGCCCGCCCGCTCGACGGTGAGGTCGGCCTCGAAGGCCTCGTGTGCGGTCTGCCCCGCACGGATGACGTAGCGGTCGTTGTCGTTGGCGAAAGCGTCGTTCACGGGAGTGCCTTTCACAGGAGTGCCACCGCGCGGTCGACCGCGCCGGCGACGTCGTCATCGGGCGGGAAGAGCAGCGAGCGGCCGATCACCAGGCCGCGGACGTTCGGCAGGGACAGCGCGGTGGCCCAGCCCGACAGGGCGGCCTCCGGGTCGTCCGGCACCTCACCACCGAGGATCAGCGACGGCAGCGTGGTGGCCTCCATCACCCGTTCCATCTCGTCGACGCAGGGCAGCTTCAGCCAGGTGTACGCCGAGGTCCGGCCGAGGGCCGAGGAGATCGCCATCGAACGGATCACCGCGTCGGGAGTCAGGTCGTTGACGATCCGCCCGTCGGTGCGGGTGGAGATGAACGGCTCCACCATCGCGGTCAGGCCGCAGTCGGCCAGGTCGTCGACCGCCTGCGCCGCCGAGGTCAGGGTGGCGGCGGTGCCGGCGTCGTCGTAGTTGATCCGCAGCAGCATCTTGCCGCCGTCCAGGCCGGCGTCCTCGACGCCGCGGGCGTCGTAGCAGTTGAACCGGTCGTCCATCTCGAACGAAGCGCCCTGCAGCCCGACCCGGTTCATCGTGCCCCAGACCAACTTGCCGTCGAGGGCGCCGAGCAGCGCCAGGTCCTCGATGATGTCGGCCGAGCCGAGGAAGCCGTTCACCCCCGGGCGGCCCAGCGCCTCGAGGCAGCGGGCCAGCACCTCCTCGCGGGAGGCCATCGCCATCGGGTCGGTGCCGGCGCCCAGGGCACCGCGGGCCGGGTGGTCGCAGGCGATGACCATCAGCTTCGCGTCGCCCTGCGGCAGGACGCCGCGGGGACGGTCGACCAGGGCCCGGCGGACGGCCTGCGGCTCATGGAAGCGGGTCTCGGTGAGCTTCTCGATCAGTGTCATGACAGGACCTCGACCTGGGGGGCGGATGCGGGATTGGCGGCCATCAGGTCGAGGACCTCCTGCTCGGTGGCCATCGCGGTGGAGCACTCCAGGCGGGACGCGACGATCGCGCCGGCGGTGGAGGCGAAGGAGACGGCGCGGCCGAGGTCCCAGCCCTCCAGCAGGGCGTGGCACAGGGCCCCGCCGAAGGAGTCGCCGGCGCCCAGGCCGTTGCAGACCTGCACCGGGGTGACGGGGACGACGACCCGCTCGTCGCGGGTCTTGGCGAGGGTACCGAGCGGCCCCTGCTTCACGATGGCGATCTCCACGCCACGCTCCAGCAGGGCGTCCGCCGCCCGTTCGGGCTCGGTCTCGCCGACGGCGATCCGGCACTCCTCCTTGTTGCCCACCGCGATGTCGACCAGGCCGAGCATCCGGTCGACCTCGGTGTGGGCGATGTCCTCGTCGGCCCAGAACATCGGCCGGTAGTCGAGGTCGAGGATGGTCAGGGCCTTGTCGCCACGCAGCTCCATCGCGCGCCGGTGGGCGCTGCGGGTCGGCTCGACGGACAGGCCGGTGACCGACATCCAGAAGATCCGCGCGTCCGCGACGACGGCCGGGATGTCCTCGGGCCGGATCTGCAGGTCGGGGGCCGAGGGCTGCCGGTAGAAGTAGAGCGGGAAGTCGTCGGGCGGGAAGATCTCGCAGAAGGTCACCGGGGTGAGGTAGTCGTGGTTGGTGATCACGTACTGCGGATCCACCCCGAGCCGGCTCATCTCCTGGCGGACGAAGCGGCCGAACGGGTCGTCCCCGACCTCGGTGATCACCGCGGCCGAATGGCCCATCCGGGCGGCGGCGACCGCGACGTTCGTCGGCGACCCGCCGACGAACTTGCCGAACGAGGTCACCTCCTCCAGTCCGACGCCGATCTGCAACGGGTAGATGTCCACACCACTACGACCGATGGTGAGGACGTCAGGGACTGTTGATGTTGACGTGTCCACTGCTGCGCCTGCCTCTCCTTTGGGGACTGGCACCAGTCTGCCCGAAGGCATGAACAAGGTCAACACTTTGTCCGCACAAATAAGCTTTCTTGTCACAGGTCGCTACAGTGGGAGCTAGCAATACTCGGTAACGCTGTACGGACAAGGACGACCATGAGCGACCACTACGAGCCGACCGTCGTCATCGACCGCGACTCCGACGAACCGCTGTACCGGCAGATCGCCGAGCCGATCGAGCAGGCGATCATCTCCGGCGAGCTGCCCTCGGGGGCCCGGATCGAGGACGAGATCTCGATGGCCCAGCGGCTCGACGTCTCCCGGCCGACCGCCCGCCGGGCCCTGCAGGAGCTGGTGAACCGCGGCCTGCTGACCCGTCGGCGCGGCGTCGGCACGACCGTCACCCCACCGCAGGTGCACCGGCCGATCGAGCTGACCTCGCTCTACGACGACCTGACCCGCGAGGGTTTCACCCCCACCACGAAGGTGCTGTCGTACGAGGTGCACGAGGCCGACGAGGAGGAGGCCGACCGGCTCGCCGTCGAGCCCGGCACCGGCGTGGTCCGGATCGTCCGGCTGCGCTCGGTGGACAACCGGCCGCTCGCCGTGCTGACCAATCTCATCCCGATCGACCTGGCGCCGTCGTGGACCGACCTCAACGAGCACGGGCTCTACCGCTGCTTCAACGAGCACGGCATCCACATCGCCACCGCCAAGCAGGTGATCGGCGCCCGGGCGGCGACCGCCGAGGAGGCCGAGCTGCTGGCCGAGGAGCCCGGCGCGCCGCTGCTCACCATGAGCCGGTCCGCGTACGACAGCGCCGGCCGGGTGGTGGAGTTCGGCAACCACGTCTACCGCCCCTCGCTCTACTCCTTCGACCTCACCCTCGTCGCACACTGACGTCCCGCCGACGTCCTGTCACCCGGCCCACCCGTCAGCCAGCGATGACCTGTCATCAGCAGGACTTGTCGCCCCATCGGATGTGTTTGTTCTGACATTCAGTTGACATTGACCTGAGCAACGGTTTGAATCGAGTCATGGCTACACGAGGCCGGCAGCGAAGCCGGTCCGCCGGTGACGAGGAACAGGCATGACCCAACTGCGTTTCGCTCTGATCGGGGCCGGCCGTATCGGCCAGGTCCACGCCCGCACCATCGCGGCGCACCCTGCAGCGACCCTCACCCTGGTCTGTGACCCGGTGTCCGCCGCGGCCGAGGCGGTCGCCGCGACGTACGGCGCGCGGGCCTGCACGGATGCCGCCGACGTGTTCGCCGCCGAGGACATCGACGCGGTGGTGATCGGCTCCCCCACCCCGCTGCACGTCGAGCACATCCTCGCCGCGGTGCGGGCCGGCAAGCCCGCGCTGTGCGAGAAGCCGGTGGCGATGCAGCTGGCCGACGCCGAGGAGCTGCAGCGCCAGCTCGCCGACCTGGCCGACGTCCCGGTGATGCTCGGCTTCAACCGCCGGTTCGACCCGTCCTTCGCCCGGGCCCGCGCCCTGGTCGAGGAGGGCGCGATCGGCGCGCTCGAGCAGCTGACGATCATCTCCCGCGACCCGGCCGCCCCGCCGAAGGCGTACCTCGCCCAGTCCGGCGGCATCTTCAAGGACATGACCATCCACGACTTCGACACCGCGCGGTTCTTCCTCGGTGACGTCGCCGAGGTCACCGCGACCGGCCAGCACCTCGACCCGGAGCTCGCCGACAGCGGCGACTTCGACGGCGCGGTGATCGTGCTGCGCTCCGCGAGCGGGGCCGCCGCCACGATCATCAACTCCCGGCACTGCGCCACCGGCTACGACCAGCGCCTCGAGGCGTTCGGGCCCGACGGCGCGATCCTGGCCGACAACCAGCGCCCGACCACCCTGCAGGTGTCCACCCGGCAGGCCTCCGACGCGAAGGCCCCGTACCTGGACTTCTTCCTGGAGCGCTACGCCGACGCCTACCGCGCGGAGCTGACCTCGTTCATCGACGCCCTCACCCAGGGCACCCCGGTCTCCCCGACCGTCACCGACGGTGTCGAGGCGCTGCGGATCGCCGAAGCGGCCGGCGAGTCCGCCCGCACCGGCGCGACCGTACGGCTCTGACCTCCAGCAACCCTCATCCCCCAGAACCCCTACCCCCCGACCCCCTACCAGCTCAGAAACCCCTACTGCTGTACCCCTTACTGCAAAGGAGCAGACCTATGAAGATCGCCGGAGCGCCCATCACCTGGGGCGTGTGCGAGGTCCCCGGCTGGGGATACCAGATGACCCCCGAGCGGGTGCTGACCGAGATGAAGCAGATCGGTCTCACCGCCACCGAGTTCGGCCCGCAGGGCTGGCTGCCGGAGGAGCCCCAGGCGCGCGCCGAGGCCGTGGCCGGCTACGCGCTGAAGCCGGTCGGATCGTTCTTCCTGGCCGTCATGCACGACCCGGACCACGACCCGATCCCGGCCGTCCGCCGTGAGCTGGAGGCCTTCGCGGTCGCCGGCGGCGAGTACCTGATCCTGGCCGCCGACTCCGGCCGCGACGGGTACGACAACCGTCCGGTGCTGGACGAGAAGGGCTGGGAGACGCTCTTCACCAACCTCACCCGGATCAGCGAGGTGTGCGCCGCGGCCGGCGTCACCGCCTGCATCCACCCGCACTGGGGCACGATGGTGCAGAACGTCGACGAGGTCCGTCGGGTGCTCGACAACTCCTCGGTCGGCCTGTGCCTGGACACCGGCCACCTGGCCGCCGGCGGCGCCGATGTCGCCGAGCTGACCCGCGAGTACGCCGACCGGGTCGCCATCGTGCACGCCAAGGACGTCCACAAGGAGATGACCGACAAGCTGCTGCCGGGCGAGCTGTCCTGGTCCGACGGGGTCAAGGGCGGCATGTTCGCCCCGATCGGTGAGGGCGACATCGACTTCGCCGACATCGTCAGGACCCTCGACAACGCCGGGTTCGACGGCTACTACGTCCTCGAGCAGGACATCATGCTGGACGGCGAGCCGCCGGCCGACGGCGGCCCGGTGGTCTCCGCCAAGGCTTCGCTGAAGGCGCTGCAGGCACTCGCCTGACAGCCCGACAGGCCCCGTAGGGCGCACACCGCGCGTGCGGTGTGCGCCCATCGGGGTGCGCCGCGTTTGTGGTGCGCCGCCGTTGTGGTG
>NZ_JAYFNG010000062.1:0-7679 GCF_034933565.1 Raineyella sp. | reverse complement strand
CGCCCGTCTCCCGCAGGGTCGTCAGCACGCGACGCTCGGTGTCGGGGTCGAGGCCGGCGGTCGGTTCGTCGAGGATCAGCAGCCGGCCGCCGCCGTGGCTGAGCCGCAGCAGGGCCCGGGCCAGGCCGACCCGGCGGCGCTCGCCGTCGGAGAGCCCCTCCGACTCGTCGCCGACCACGTGGTCGAGGGCCAGGTCGCCGGCTCCGGCCCGGTCCAGCGCCGCCCGGATCGCCGCCTGAGGCGCGTCCGGGGCGCCGAGGGCGACGTTCGCCCCGACCGTACGTTCCGGTAACCCCGGGGTCTGGCCCACCCACGCCACGCGGCGGCGCCAGGCAGCCAGATCCACCCGCTCCAGCGGCACGCCGCCGAGCCACACCTCACCGGCCGTCGGGCCGACGAAGCCCATCAGCACCGCGAGCAGGGTCGACTTCCCCCCGCCGCTGGGCCCGACGACCGCGACGAACTCACCGGGAGCGAGCTCGAGGTCGAGGTCCTGCAGCGCGGGGGCGTCGGCGCCGGGGTAGGTGACCTGCAGCCCGCGGACGCGGACCAGCGGCGCGTCGGGGGCGTACGCCGGGCCGCCGACCGCTCGGTCGCCGGCAGGGACGCCGGCAACGACGTCTGTCGGACCCCCGGCCAGGTCGCCAGCGGGGTCGCCGGCCAGGTCGCCGGCAGCGACGCCGGCGCCGGACCGGGCAGCGCCCGCGCCGACCCGGGGCGCGTCGATCTCGGCGAACGCCCGGTCGGCGGCGGCGACCCCCTCGGCGGAGTCGTGGTAGTGCACGCCCACCTGGCGCAGCGGCAGGTAGACCTCGGGCGCGAGCACGAGCAGGAACAGGCCGGTGGTCAGGTCCATCTCCCCGTTGACGGTCCGGATGCCGATGGACACCGCGATGATCGCCACCGACAGGGTCGAGAGCAGCTCCAGGGTCATCGAGGAGAGGAACGAGATCCGCAATGTGCCCATCGTCTCCTCGCGGTTGCGGGCCTCGATCCGCTGCAGGCCGATCGCCTGGGCACGGGCCCGGCCGAACACCTGCAGTGTTGGCAATCCGGCGACCAGGTCGGCGAAGTGGTGCGCCAGCCGGGCCTGGACCGCCCAGCGGCGGGCCATCCGGCGTTCGGTCGCCCAGCCGATCAGGGCCATGAAGAACGGGATCAGCGGCACCGTCAGCACCACGATCAGCGTGGACCACAGGTCGGTGGTGAGGATCGCCACCCCGACCACCAGCGGCACGGTGACCGCCAGCAGCAGCTGGGGCAGGTACTTGGCGTAGTAGCCGTCGAGCGCGTCGAGACCGTGCGTGACCAGGTCGACCAGCCCACCGGTGTCGGTCCGCGGGTCGAGCGGCCGCCCGAGCCGGGCCTCGACCACCTCGTGGCGCAGCTGGCCCTTCACCAGGGCCGCGGCCCGCTGGCCGAGCCAGGGGTTGACCCCCCGCAGCAGAGCGCGGCCGAGCAGCACCAGGGCGAGCAGCCCGACCGTACGCCCCAGCCGGTCGGCCCGGCCGGTGTCGAAGACGGCCGCGACCTGGTGCGACAGCAACCAGGCCTGCGCGACGACGAGGAACGCCGTCGCCGTGCCGACGAGGGCCCCGGCGGCGAGATGGAACCTCGTCGCCCGGGCCCTCGACAGCAGTTCGCGGTGAACCGGTCCCGGCATCAGCTCGCGGCGACCACGGGCTCGTCGGCCGGGATGTCGGTGACCTTCAGCCGCTTGCGGAAGACCCAGTACGTCCAGCCCTGGTAGGCGAGCACGATCGGGGTCATCACACACGCGGCGATCGTCATGATCGTCAGCGTGTACGGGGTGGAGGCCGCCTGGAAGACGGTCAGACCGTAGGCCGGGTCGAGCGTCGACGGGATGACGTACGGGAACATCGCCGCGAAGACGTTCGCCAGCACCGCCAGGATCGAGACGGCGCCACCGACGAAGGCCCAGCCCTCCCTGCCACGGGAGTTCGCCAGCCACAGCACGGCGACACCGAGCACGGCGATGATCGCCGCCGGCCACAACGACAGCGCCGGGGACGCCCCGGCCGCACCACGCGCCAGGCCGGAGTACGACAGGTTCATCCACACCACGAAGGCGGCCATCGCGACCAGCGCGACCAGGCCGGTCCGGGACGCGTACGTCCGGGCCCGCTCCCGCAGCACACCGTCGGTCTTGAGGGCGATGAACGCGGCACCGTGGCTGAGGAACAGCGCCACGAAGGTCACCCCGCCGAGCAGCGCGAACGGCGTGAACAGGCCGAAGAAGCTGCCCGCCGTCTGGTGCACGGTGTGGGTGGCGTCCATCGGCAGGCCGCGGACGAAGTTGGCGAACGCCACGCCGAAGACCAGCGCGGCGACGTACGAGGCGCCGATGAGGCAGCGGTCCCAGCCGCGCTTCCACGCCGCGTCGTTGCGCTGGTGGCGGTACTCGAAGGAGACCCCGCGCAGGATCAGCGCGAGCAGGATGAGGAACAGCGGCAGGTAGAGCCCGGAGAACAGGCTGGCGTACCACTCCGGGAACGCGGCGAAGGTCGCGCCGCCGGCGGTCAGCAGCCACACCTCGTTGCCGTCCCAGACCGGGCCGATGGTGTTGATCAGCACCCGGCGCTCACGGTCGTCCTTGGCGAGGAACGGCAGCAACATGCCGACGCCGAAGTCGAACCCCTCCAGGACGAAGAAACCGGTCCACAGGACGGCGATCAGCAGGAACCAGACAACAGGAAGAACAGTGTCCATGATCGTGTCACTCCCTTCAGTACGCGAACGACAGCGGCGCGTCGTCGGCGGCGCCCTCGGCCTCGGCCGGGGCGGGGCCGGCGAGCCCCTTGCGGATGGCGCGCAGCATCAGCCGCACCTCGATGACGGCGAGCACGCCGTAGATGAGCGTGAAACCGACCATCGTGGTGAGCACCTGCGCGGCGGGCACGCCCGGCGACACCCCCGCGGGGGTCGGCATCAGGCCGAAGACGATCCAGGGCTGGCGGCCCATCTCGGTGAAGATCCAGCCGAACGAGTTCGCGAACAGCGGCAGCAGCGGCGTGGCGATCATCATCGTGAGCCAGAACCAGGCGCCTCCCTTGGCGGGCGGCAGGTTCCCCTTGCGGAGCAGGACCAGCACGATGATGCCGATGGCCATGCCGAGCAGCCCCAGGCCGATCATCAGCCGGAAGGTCCAGTAGGTGACCGGGACGGCCGGGGTGTACGTCATCGCATTGGCGACCTCGTCGCCGTACTTCTGGCGGATCATCGCGGTGTACTTGGCGTCGTACTGCTCACGCAGCGGGTTGATGCCCTGCACGGTGCCGGAGAACGACCCGGTGGCCAGGAAGGACGTCACGCCCGGGATCTTGATCGAGAAGACCTCCTTCGATCCGTCCAGGGTGCCGATGGTGAACAGCGAGAAGGACGCCGGGGTCTCGGTCTCCCAGATCGCCTCGGCCGCCGCCATCTTCATCGGCTGGACATCGGTCATCACCTTGCCCTGCAGGTCACCGGAGATGGCGACCAGGGCACCGGCGACGATCAGCACCCAGGCACCGAACTTGGTGGCCCAGGTGTACGCGGAGGCGTTCTCGGCGTGCTCACCGGTGAGCTCGCTGACATTGCGCGCCCCGGTGGTGCGGGCGATCTTCAGCAGGTGCCAGCCGGCCACACCCATCACGAAGGCGCCGCCGACCATGTACGCGGCGGTCAGCGTGTGCGGGATGGTGGTCAGGGCCACCGGGTTGGTCAGCACGGCGCCGAAGTCGGTCATCTCGGCGCGGCCGCGGGCCTCGTTGAAGGTGAAGCCGACGGGGTGCTGCATGAAGGAGTTGGCCGCCAGGATGAAGATCGCGCTCAGCACGGTGCCGATCGAGGCCAGCCAGATCGACGCGAGGTGCACGCCCTTGGGCAGCCGGTCGCGGCCGAAGATCCAGATGCCGAGGAAGGTGGACTCCATGAAGAAGGCCAGCAGCGCCTCGAAAGCGAGCGGGGCGCCGAAGATGTCGCCGACCATCCGGGAGTACTCGGACCAGTTCATCCCGAACTGGAACTCCTGGACGATGCCGGTGACGACACCCATGGCGAAGTTGATCAGGAACAGCTTGCCGAAGAAATCGGTCAGCCGACGGTACTTGTCCTTGCCGGTGCGGTAGTGCGCGGTCTGCAGGACGGCAACGATCAGGGACAGTGAGATCGTGACGGGAACGAAGAAGTAGTGGTAGACGGTGGTGATACCGAATTGCCACCGTGCCAAGAGGGCCGGATCCATGGGGCTGAATCTAACGGCACACAGGCTTGACTGCACCGCCAGAGAGCCACGTCACATACGACAGAACGTAGTTGCGACGGACGTCCCCGATGAAGCGTTCCATTTTCTCTACGTATGTTGTAGTACTCAGGGGATCGTTGCTCTAGGATGGCGGCATGCCGAACCTTGGTGACCTCGAACTCCAGGTCATGGAGGTGTTGTGGCGTACGGACCACGCGATGTCGGTCAGGGAGGTCCTGGCCGAGCTGACCCGCGACCGGGACCTCGCCTACACCACCGTCATGACCGTGCTCGACCGACTGTCGAAGAAGGACCGGGTGACCCGAGAACTCGAGGGACGCGCCTGGTACTACCGCCCCGCCGAGTCCCGCGCGACGCTGATCGCCGACGAGATGCAGGCGGCCCTCGTCGGCACGCCCGAGCAACGCCGCGAGGCGCTCACCGAGTTCGCCGCCGGTCTGGGAGCCGATGATGTCGCGACGCTGGCCGGGCTGCTCGCGGCCCGGGTGGACGACTGACCGCACCCCCGCCGGCACCCGGCCCGGGTAACCTGCCGGGCATGCCGGCCCGCATCCGCCTCGACCCGTTCCTGCTCGCCATCGTCGCCTCGGCGATCGTGGCCACGCTGCTGCCCGCTCGGGGCGCGGGCGCGGTGGTGCTGTCGGACGCGGTCACCGTGGGCATCGCCGTGCTGTTCTTCCTGTACGGCGCCCGGATGCACCCCCGCGACACCCTCGACGGCCTGAAGCACTGGCGCCTGCACGGGGTGATCCTCGGCTTCACCTACGTGGTGTTCCCACTGATCGGGCTGGGGCTGGCCTTCCTCGTGCCGGCGGGCGTGCTCACCGGGGCCCTCTACACCGGTCTGCTCTACACCACCCTGCTGCCCTCGACGGTGCAGTCGTCGGTGACCTTCACCTCGATCGCCCGCGGCAACGTGGCCGGCGCCGTCGTGTCGGCGTCGATGTCCAACCTGATCGGGGTGTTCCTCACCCCGATCCTGGTCATCGCCCTGATGAACACCACCGGCCGGGCCACGGTGCACCCCGAGGCGGTGCTCGACATCATGGCGCAGATCCTCGTGCCGTACGTGCTGGGCCAGCTCTCCCGGCGCTGGACGGCCTCGTACGTGACGAGGCACAAGAAGCCGCTGCGCCTGGTCGACCAGGGCATCATCGTGCTGGTCGTCTACTCCGCGTTCTCCAAGGGCCGGGTGGAGAACATGTGGGCGCAGGTGTCCCTGCCGCAGGTGCTGGCCCTGATCGCGACCTGTCTGGTGATCCTGGCGGTCGTCCTCGGGCTCACCTGGTGGCTGTCCGCCCGGCTGGGGTTCGGGCGTGAGGACCGGATCGCGATCCAGTTCTGCGGGTCGAAGAAGTCCCTGGCGACCGGGCTGCCGATGGCCGCGGTACTCTTCGCCGGCCAGCCGATCGGCCTGATCGCGCTGCCGCTGATGGTCTTCCACCAGGCCCAGCTGATGGCCTGCTCGGCGCTGGCGCAGCGCTACGCCCGGTCGGCCGAGGACGTCGGCGCCGCCGCCCCCACGCCGTAGCGCAGGAACAGCTCGTCGCCCGCCCCGAGCACGTCCAGCAGTCGCAGCGGCACCGGGGCCCGGTACGCCTCGGCGTGGAGGATCCGCGGGCCCTCCCCGCCCACCAGCCACGGGGAGAGGGTGAGGAACAGCTCGTCGACGACGCCGGCCCCGAGCAGGGTGCCGAGCACCGTCGGACCGCCTTCACTGAGCACCCGACGCAGCCCTGCCCGGCGCAGTGCCGCGACCGCGGCCGGCAACGCCGGGCGGCCGTCCGCCCCGGGCTCCACCTCGAGGAACCGGGCGTACGACGCCAGCCGGGCCCGCCGGGCCGGATCGGCCCCGGGCACGGTGACCACCCAGGGCAGGCTGTCCGGCCCCTCAGCGGCCGCGTCGGCGAACGCCGGCAGCGCCGGGTCGAGGTCGAGGCTGCCGGTGACGATCGCGAGCACCGGCCGCGGGGAGCGGCCCCGGGCCGCCCGCTCACCGCGGATCTGCGCCGGCAGGTCGAGCAGGCCGTAGCCCTCGGCCCGGATCGTCCCGGAGCCGACGAGCAGCACGTCGCACCAGCCCCGCAGCGCCACCAGCAGCGCCTGGTCGGCCGTACCGGTGAGCGCGCCGACCCGCCCGCGGATCGTGGCGTGGCCGTCGGCCGAGGTCACCATGTTGGCCCGTACGCCCGGGTCGTCGCCGAGCAGCCGGAGCAGGTCGAGCCCGCCCAGCGCCGGGCCCGCACCGGTCAACCGCCGGATCTCCCCCATCTCGTCCTCCCTCGTTCCTGCGGGCGCCCGTACGGGTCCCGGTCCTCAGATCCCCCCGGGGCGCCCGTCCGGGCCCCCGACCCTCAAGCCCGGGGTCCGTACGGTCCCCGATACTCGTTCCCGCGCCTCACCGGAGCAGCAGCCCGGCGACGTAGCTGGCGGCCAGCGTCCCGACGCCGACGACGAGGGTGCGGCCGACCATTCGCCGCGCCGACAGGTGCCCACGACGCGCGGCCAGCACCGACGTCAGCACCAGGGACAGCACCACCGCCCCGAGGATCACCCACGACTCGAGCGCGACGGGCACGAACACGGTGATCAGCAGCGGCACCAGCGCTCCGCTGAGGAACGACAGTCCGGCCCCCAGCCCCGCCCGGACCGGGGCGCCCGGCGGGGTGGGGGCGACGATGCCGTGCTCGTAGGCCAGCTGGGCGGCGAGAGCATCCCGGGCGCTGAGCTCCTCGGCGACCCGCCGGGCCAGCTCGGGGCCCAGTCCCTTGTCCTGCCAGTACCCGGCCAGCTCCCTCAGCTCGTCGTCGGGGGCGGCCTGCAACTGGGCCCGTTCCTCGGCGATGACGGCCAGCTCGCGGTCACGTCGGGACGACTCCTCGGCCCACCGGGCGCCGCCGACACCGAGCGCGCCGGCGATCGTCCCGGCCGTCGCGGCGAGGATCAGGGTCGCATCCGACGCGCCGGCGCCCGCCAGGCCCTCCAGCAGACCGGCGGTGGCGATGATCCCGTCGTTGGCGTCGACCGACCAGGCCTGCGGGTCGAGCACCTCCCGCAGCGCCGCGAGCCTCGTCCCGGCGTCCGTCGTCACCACCCCGTCCCTCGTCACCGCACAGCCTTGTTCACCGCACAGCCTTGTTCACCGCACAGTCTTGTTCACCGTACGGTCCGGGTCTCGTGCAGTCGGACCGCGACCTGACCCCGCGAGGTCACCCCGAACTTCGCCAGGATCCGCTCGACGTGCCCGTCGACGGTCCGGATGGAGATCGTCAGGCGGGCGGCGATCTGCTTGTTGCTGAGGCCCTCGGCGACGAGCTCGGCCACCTGGGCCTCCCGCTTGGTGAGGCCCACGTCGACCGGGGGCGCGACCGGGGTGAGCGCCAGCTCGGCCAGCCCGACCTCGATCGCCTCG
>NZ_JAYFNG010000061.1:0-14989 GCF_034933565.1 Raineyella sp. | reverse complement strand
GGCGTTACGGGGTTCCCGGCGTTACGGGGTTCCCGGCGTTACGGGGTTCCCGGCGTTACGGGGTTCCCGGCGTTACGGGGTTCCCGGCGTTCGTATGGGGCGCCCGGCGTTCGTACAGGGCTTCGAGGCTACTTGGTGGCCTCGACCATCTGACGCAGCTCCTTCTTCAGCTCGGCGATCTCGTCGCGGAGCCGGGCCGCCACCTCGAACTGCAACTCGGCCGCGGCCTCGTGCATCTGGGTGGTGAGGTCCTGGACGAGCTGGGCGAGCTCCATCGACGGCACCGTCGACAGATCCTGTACCTTCCCCGACTCGACCGCCGGCGAGGTCGGCCCGGCCAGGGTGTGGTAGCCGCGACCGGCCGTCCGGGCCATCAACTCGTCGGTGTCGGCGTCCTCCCGGGCGAGCATCTCGGTGATGTCGGAGATCTTCTTCCGCAGCGGCTGCGGGTCGATGCCGTGCTTGCGGTTGTAGGCCATCTGGACGGCACGACGCCGGTTGGTCTCGTCGATCGCCACTTGCATCGAGGGCGTGATCCGGTCGGCGTACATGTGCACCTGGCCGGCGACGTTGCGCGCGGCCCGGCCGATGGTCTGGATCAGCGACCGGTCCGACCGGAGGAAGCCCTCCTTGTCCGCGTCGAGGATCGACACCAGCGACACCTCGGGCAGGTCGAGGCCCTCGCGCAGCAGGTTGATGCCGACCAGCACGTCGTAGGCCCCCAGCCGGAGGTCACGCAGCAGCTCCACCCGTTTCAGCGTGTCGATCTCGGAGTGCAGGTAACGGGTCCGGATCTGGTTCTCCAGCAGGTAGTCGGTGAGGTCCTCCGACATCTTCTTGGTCAGCGTGGTGACGAGCACCCGCTCCCCCCGCGCGGTGCGCTCGCGGATCTGGCCGATCAGGTCGTCGATCTGGCCCTTGGTCGGCTTCACCACCACCTCCGGGTCGACCAGGCCGGTCGGTCGGATGATCTGCTCGACCACCCCCTTCGACCGATCGAGCTCGTACGTGCCGGGGGTGGCGGACAGGTAGACGGTCTGCCCGATCCGCTCGACGAACTCGTCGAACTTCAGCGGCCGGTTGTCCATCGCGCTGGGCAGCCGGAAGCCGAAGTCGACCAGGGTGCGCTTGCGGGACATGTCGCCCTCGTACATGCCACCGATCTGCGGCACGGTGACGTGCGACTCATCCACGACGAGGACGAAGTCCTCGGGGAAGTAGTCGATCAGGCAGTTCGGCGGGGTGCCGGGGCCGCGGCCGTCGATGTGCCGTGAGTAGTTCTCGATACCCGAGCAGGTGCCGATCTGGCGCATCATCTCGATGTCGTAACCGGTGCGCTGACGGAGCCGCTGCTCCTCGACCAGCTTGCCCCGGTCGTGCAGCTCCACCAGCCGGTGGTCCAGCTCCGCCTCGATCCCCTTCAGCGCCCGGTTCATCCGCTCGGGACCGGCGACGTAATGGGTGGCCGGGAAGACGTACATCTCGGTGTCCTCGCTGATCACCTCGCCGGTCACCGGGTGCATCGTCGACAGCGATTCCAACTCGTCGCCGAAGAACTCCGCGTGCACCGCGTACTCCTCGTACATCGGGAAGATCTCCACCGTGTCGCCGCGCACCCGGAAGGTGCCGCGGGTGCCGGCCAGGTCGTTGCGGGCGTACTGCATCTCGACGAGCCGACGCATCAGGTCGTCGCGCTCGTACTCCTGCCCCACCGTCAGCGTGAGCATCCGGTCGACGTACTCCTGCGGGGTGCCCAGGCCGTAGATGGCCGACACCGTCGCCACCACGATGACATCGCGCCGGGTGAGCAGCGAGTTGGTGGCGGAGTGCCGCAGCCGCTCCACCTCCTCGTTCAGCGACGAGTCCTTCTCGATGTAGGTGTCCGTCTGCGGGACGTACGCCTCCGGCTGGTAGTAGTCGTAGTACGAGACGAAGTACTCGACGGCGTTGTCGGGGAAGAAGTTGCGCAGCTCCGAGGCGAACTGCGCGGCCAATGTCTTGTTCGGCTGCATCACCAGCATCGGGCGCTGCAGCCGCTCGGCCAGCCAGGCGACCGTCGCGGTCTTGCCGGTGCCGGTCGCACCGAGCAGCACGATGTCCTTCTCCCCCGCCTCGAGCCGCCGCTGCAGCTCATCGATGGCCCGGGGCTGGTCGCCGGCCGGTGCGAAGTCGGAGACGACATGGAACGGGGCGACACGACGGGTGATGTGACTGACCGGACGCATGCTCTGAGCGTACGCGCCGGGACTGACAGCGCCGACCGGCTGCGCCGCCGACCCGGGCGGAGCCCCTGCCGGGGACGGCGAAGCCATACCCGTGGAACCGCGAAGCCACCACCCCGGGATGGTGGCACCACGACCCCGGAACGACGGGGCCGTGCGCCGCGGGGAACAGCGACCACGTGCGCCCGTGGAACGGCGAACACGTGCGCCCGTGGAACGGCGAAGACCCCCGCCGGGTGGGCGGGGGTCTTCGTCCGGTCCTCAGGCGTCGACCGGTGGGGCCGACGCCGGACGGTCAGCTCAGTGGGAGCCGGTCAGCTTGTCACGCAGGGCCTGCAGGGCCTCGTCGGACGCCAGCGACCCCTCGGCGGGCTCGCCGGACTCCGGGACGGAGCTGGTGTACGAGGTGCCCGCATCCACCGCCGCGGTGGCCTCGGCCTTCTCGGCATCGACGACCTGCTGCTTGTGCAGCTCCCAACGGCGCTGCGCCTCGGCGTACTGCGCCTCCCAGGCAGCCCGCTGCTCCTCGAAGCCCGGCTTCCAGTCGTTGGTCTCCGGATCGAAGCCCTCGGGGTAGATGTAGTTGCCCTGGTCGTCGTACGACGCGGCCATGCCGTAGAGGGTCGGGTCGAAGTCCTCGGCGTTGATGTCGAGGCTCTCGTTGGCCTGCTTGAGGGACAGCGAGATCCGGCGACGCTCGAGATCGATGTCGATGATCTTGACCATGACCTTGTCGTTCACGGAGACGACCTGCTCCGGGATGTCGACGTGGCGCTCGGCCAGCTCCGACACGTGCACCAGGCCCTCGATGCCCTCCTCGACACGGACGAACGCGCCGAACGGGACCAGCTTGGTGACCTTGCCGGGGACGATCTGGCCGATCTGGTGCAGACGGGCGAACGCCTGCCACGGATCCTCCTGGGTCGCCTTCAGCGACAGCGAGACGCGCTCGCGGTCCATGTCGACGTCCAGCACCTCGACGGTGACCTCCTGGCCCACCTCGACGACCTCGGACGGGTGGTCGATGTGCTTCCAGGACAGCTCGGAGACGTGCACCAGACCGTCGACGCCGCCGAGATCGACGAACGCACCGAAGTTGACGATCGAGGACACGACGCCCTTGCGGATCTGGCCCTTCTGCAGCTGGTTGAGGAAGTTGTGACGGACCTCGGACTGGGTCTGCTCGAGCCAGGCACGGCGGGACAGGACCACGTTGTTGCGGTTCTTGTCCAGCTCGATGATCTTGGCCTCGAGCTCCTGGCCGACGTACGGCTGGAGGTCGCGGACACGACGCATCTCGACCAGCGACGCGGGCAGGAAGCCGCGCAGGCCGATGTCGACGATCAGGCCACCCTTGACGACCTCGATCACCCGGCCGGTGACCACACCGTCCTCTTCCTTGATCTGCTCGATCGTGCCCCAGGCGCGCTCGTACTGCGCACGCTTCTTGGACAGGATGAGCCGGCCTTCCTTGTCCTCCTTCTGCTGGACGAGAGCCTCGACCTCGTCACCGACCTGGACGACCTCGAAGGGGTCCACGTCGTGCTTGATGGAGAGTTCCTTGGAAGGGATAACACCCTCGGTCTTGTAACCGATGTCGAGGAGGACCTCGTCACGGTCGACCTTGACCACGGTGCCGGTGACGATGTCACCGTCGTTGAAGTACTTGATAGTGCCGTCGACTGCCTGGGCGAACTCGTCTGCGGAAGCAAAGTCGTCGACAGCGACCTGAGGCGTCGCCTCAAGGGAGGAGGTCATGTAGTAGGGCTCCGGTGTTGGCTGATGATGCGTCACGCTGGCGACCCCTGTTCACACCGGGTCAGCGATCAACTCAACAAACGCGGACAACTTCTGTCGGTCAAACTCATGAACCCCGTACGAGCGTGTCCCACTCCGTCCGAAGACACGCAGGTCACAGCGCACGACAAGATTACCGCCCCGATCGAGACGAGGTCAATCGGAGCCCCCTTTTCAGTGCGCGGGCTCGGGTGCGCGCCCCTCAGGACATGGTCTGTCAGCGCATGGCCTGTCAGCGCATGGCCTTTCCAAGCATGGCCCGTCAGTGTGCGGCCTCGTGCCAGGACCGGCCGCTGCCGACGGAGACGTCCAGCGGAACGTCCAGCACCATCGCGGAGCCCATCGCATCGCGGACCAGCGCCTCGACCTGCTCCCGCTCGCCGGGCGCCACTTCGAACATCAGCTCGTCGTGGATCTGCAGCAGCATCCGGGACGCCAGCCCCGCCTTCCGCAGCCGGGCGTCGACCTTGAGCATCGCCAGCTTGATGATGTCGGCGGCGGAGCCCTGGATCGGGGCGTTCAGGGCCATCCGCTCGGCCATCTCCCGGCGCTGGCGATTGGAGCTGGTGAGGTCGGGCAGGTAGCGCCGCCGGCCCAGCAGGGTCTCGGTGTAGCCGGACCGGCGGGCCTGGTCGACCACGCCGGTGAGGTAGTCGTGGACCTCGCCGAAGATGGCGAAGTAGTCGGCCATCAGCTCCCTGGCCTCGGCGACCGGGATGCGCAGCTGATTGGACAGCCCGAAGGCGGACAGGCCGTACGCCAGGCCGTAGTTCATCGCCTTGATCTTCGCCCGCTGGGCGCCGGTCACCTCCTCGGCCGGGACGCCGAACACGTGCGAGGCGGTGACGGCATGGAAGTCGTGCCCGGACCGGAACGCCTCGATCAGCGCGTCGTCGCCCGAGACGTGCGCCATGATCCGCATCTCGATCTGCGAGTAGTCCGCCGTCAACAGGCACTCGTAGCCGCCGCCGACCACGAAGGCCTCGCGGATCCGGCGCCCCTCCTCGGTGCGGACCGGGATGTTCTGCAGGTTGGGGTCGGTGCTCGACAGCCGTCCGGTCGCGGCCACGGTCTGCAGGAAGGTGGTGTGGATCCGGCCGTCGTCGGCGACCGACTTCTGCAGGCCCTCGACGGTCTGCCGCAGCCGGATGGCGTCGCGGTGCTCCAGCAGGTGGGCCAGGAACGGGTGGTCGGTCTGCTCATAGAGGGTCTGCAGGGCCTCGGCGTCGGTGGTGTAGCCGGTCCGGGTGCGCCGGGTCTTCGGCATGCCGAGGTCGTCGAACAGCACCGCCTGCAGCTGCTTGGGCGAGCCCAGGTTCACCTCGTGGCCGAGCACGTCGTACGCCTCGGCAGCGGCCCGCTGGACGCGGGCGTCGAAGTCGCGGTGCAGCCCGTCGAGCAGGTCGGTGTCGACCGCGATACCGATCCGCTCCATCCCGGCCAGCACCTGCATCAACGGCAGCTCGACGTCGTGCAACAGCCGGGTCGCCTCGTGGGTGTCGAGGTCGTCCTCCAGGGCGTGCCCGAGCCGACGGACGGCCTCGGCCCGGATCCTGGCCCGGTGCCCGGACGTGTCGGCCTCGTCGCCGAGGTCGAGGGCCAGCTGGGCCGGCGCCTGGCCGGCCTCGTCGACGACGAGGTCCTGGTGCAGCACCCGGCTGACCAGGTCGGCCAGATCGTACGTACGTTGGTCGGGGCGCAGCAGGTAGGCGGCCAGCGCGGTGTCCGACCAGAGCCCCGCCGGGGCCCAGCCACGGGCCCAGCAGGCCAGCAGGGGGCCCTTCCCGTCGTGCAGGACCTTGTCCTTCGTCGGGTCGGCGAGCCAGTCCGCCAGGGCCCGCTCGTCGGCCGGGCCCAGGTCGGCGGGATCGACCGAGACCGCGTGTCCGTCGGCCGCACCGATCGACAGCGAGAGGATGTCCCCGGTGCCGGCGCTCCACCGGCCGGTGATGTCGAGACCGGTCGCCCCGACGGCGGTGTGAGCGGCCAGCCAGTCGCCCAGGGCGCCGGGTGCCGCGGTGTCGTCGACGACCTCGAGGGCGTCGGAGCCGTCGTCGTCGCCGTCCTCCTCGGCCGGCAGCAGGTCGAAGAGCCGCTCCCGCAGCACCCGGAACTCCAGCTGGTCGAACAGCTGATGGACCGCCTCGCGGTCGACCGCATGGCGCTCCAGCTCGGCCGGGGTGACGTCGATCTCCACGTCGCGGACCAGCCGGTTGAGGTTGCGGTTACGACGGACGTCGTCGAGGTGCTCGCGCAGGTTGTCCCCCGCCTTGCCCTTCACCTCCGAGACCCGGGCGAGGAGGTTCTCCAGGCCGTCGTACTGGGCCAGCCACTTGGCCGCGGTCTTCGGCCCGACCCCCGGCACGCCGGGGAGGTTGTCGGAGGTCTCGCCGACCAGGGCGGCCAGTTCGGGGTAGCGGTCCGGGGCCACCAGGTACTTCTCCTCGACCCCGGTCGGATCGAGGTCGAGCAGGTCGGAGACGCCCTTGCGCGGGTAGAGGACATGGATCCGGTCGGTGACCAGCTGGAGGGTGTCCCGGTCGCCGGTGCAGACCCGTACGTCCATCCCCTCATGCTCGGCCCGGGTGGCCAGGGTGGCGAGCAGGTCGTCCGCCTCGAAGCCCTCCTTCTCCAGGTGCAGGACGCGCATCGCGTCGAGGACCTCCTTGATCAGGTCGACCTGACCGCGGAACTCCGCCGGGGACGCGTCCCGGGTGGCCTTGTAGTCCTCGTACACGTCGGTGCGGAAGCTGCGGCGCGAGACGTCGAAGGCGACCCCGAGGTGGGTCGGCTGCCAGTCGCGCAGCAGGTTGATCAGCATCGACGTGAAACCGAAGACGGCGTTGGTCACCTGGCCGGTGTGGGTCGAGAAGTTCTGCACCGGCAGCGCGAAGAACGCCCGGTACGCGACGGAGTGACCGTCGATCAGCAGGAGCCTCGGCCGGTCGCCGTCGGAAGGACTCGTCGCGGAAGGAGTGCTGGAAGCTGTCGTGGTGGCCACGCGGCGACTCTACCCGTGGCCACCGACAGCGCCCGGCACCCCCGTTACGCGTTCTTGGGCTTGCGCAGCTTCTCGATGATGCCCTCGGCGACCTCACGCATCGGCTTGCGCAGGTCCATCGCCGTCTTCTGGATCCACCGGAAGGCCTCCTGCTCGGACATCCCCATGCCGCTCTGCAGCAGGCCCTTGGCCTGGTCGACGGCCTTGCGGGACGCCAGTCGCTCCTCCAGATCCTCGACCTCGGCCTCGACGGCCCGGATCTCCTGGAAGCGGGCCAAGGCGATCTCGATCGCCGGCACCACGTCAGAGGCCTCGAACGGCTTGACGACGTACGCCATCGCCCCGGCCTCGCGGGCCCGCTCCACCAGCTCGCGCTGGCTGAACGCGGTGAGCATCACCACCGGTGCGATCCGTTCCCCGGCGATGATCTTGGCCGCGGTGATGCCGTCCATCCGGGGCATCTGGACGTCCATCACGACCAGGTCGGGCAGCAGCTCACGCGCCTTGTCGACCGCGACCTGGCCGTCCGGGGCCTCGGCGACCACGTCGTAGCCCTCGTCACGCAGCAGCTCGACCAGGTCGAGACGGATCAGCGCTTCGTCCTCGGCCACGATGACGCGGGTCCGGGGGGCCTCGGCCGAGCCGCTCGGGCCGGCCGCGATGAGCTCCTCGACGGACAGGGCGGTGGGCTCGTCGTCCGTCACGGCCTCCACCGGCGCCTCCGCCGATGCCTCCAGGGGCGATGTCTCCAGGGGCGCAGGTGTCCCGACCGCCGGTACGGCGGGCTGTTCGGCCGCCTGCTCGGCGGATGCCTCGGGCGCTGCCGCCGGCGCCCCGGGCAGGTCCTCGGCGGGAGACTCGTCAGCCGCAGCCGCAGCCGGGACCGGCTCCGTCGCCGTGGTCTTCTTGCGGGGCGCGGTCTTCCGGCTGGCCTTCTTCGCCACCGGCGCCTCGGCCGGTGCTGCCACCGGCGCGGGTGCCGCGGCCTCCGCTGACACCGGGGTCTCGGCCGACGCCTCGACGGGCGCGGGTGCCTCGGCCTCAGCGGCCGTCGTCTTCTTGGCCGCCGTCTTCCTGGTGGTGGTCTTCCTGGCGGTGGACCTCTTCGCTGCGGCCTTCTTCGCCGGGCCCTTCTTCGCGGTCTGCTCCGGGGCCGTCTCCTCGGCAGCCGTGGCGACGTCCTCTCCTTCGCCGAGGGGCGTGTCATCACTTGTCGTCATCGTGAAATCACCTGTCCTGAGGCCCCGGCCGGAGGGTCGGGGCGGGTGGGGTGGATCCGGTATAGTGATCCATCGTGCGCCGGGGTGGCGGAATGGTAGACGCGGACGGCTCAAACCCGTCTGTCCCTGACAGGACGTAGGGGTTCGACTCCCCTTCCCGGCACAACCGGACGCGGGGCCCTGGGCCCCGCGTCCTTCTTCATCTTCCTACACACTGCCGATCTTGTGGACCCGCAACGAGTTCGTACGTCCCGGACGACCCGCCGGGGTGCCGGCCACGATCACCACGCGTTCGCCGTCCTGGACGACGCCCCGCTCCTTCAGCGTCCGGTCGACCAGCCGTACCATCTCGTCGGTCGCCTGGACCGTCGGGGTCAGCACCGTGCGGATGCCCCAGGAGAGCGTCAGCTCGCGCTGCGTCTTGAGCAGCGGGGAGAACGCCACGATCGGGATCCGCGGCCGCAGCCGCGCCATCCGGCGGGCGGTGTCACCGGACTGGGTGAACGCGACCAGGTACGCCGCACCGACCCGTTCCGCGACGTCGACCGCCGCCTTGGAGATCACACCACCGGTGGTGTGCGGGTCCCAGTCGATCGCCGAGATCTGCTCCATGCCGTGGACCTCGGTGGAGTCGACGATCTTCGCCATGGTGGCGACGGTCTCGACCGGGTACTTCCCGACCGAGGTCTCGCCGGAGAGCATCACCGCGTCGGCGCCGTCGAGGATGGCGTTGGCAACGTCGGAGGCCTCGGCCCGGGTCGGGCGCGGGTTGCCGATCATCGACTCCAGCATCTGGGTGGCGACGATCACCGGCTTGGCCCAGCGGCGGGCCTTGGTGATGATCTGCTTCTGGACCAGCGGCACCTCCTCCAACGGGAGCTCGACGCCGAGGTCACCACGGGCGACCATGAACGCGTCGAAGGCGTCGATGATGTCGTCCAGGTTCTCGATAGCCTGCGGCTTCTCGAGCTTGGCGATGACCGGGACGGTCCGGCCCTCCTCGGCCATCACCCGGCGGACCAGATCGACGTCGGCCGCGTTCCGGACGAACGACAGGGCGACCATGTCGAAGCCGTTGCGCAGCGCCCACCGCAGGTCGTCGGCGTCCTTGTCGCTCATCGCCGGCACGGACACCGCCGCACCCGGCAGGTTGAAGCCCTTGTGGTCGGAGACCGGACCGCCGACGAGGACCTCGCAGATCACGTCGGTGTCGGTGATGTTCCGGGCCACCATGAGGATCTTGCCGTCGTCGACCAGCACCTGGTCGCCGAGGTGGACGTCACCGGGCAGGCCCGGGTGGGTGCAGCCGACGATGTTCTCGTCGCCCACGACGTCGCGGGTGGTGACGGTGAAGGTCTGGCCGTCGGTCAGGACGACCGGGCCGTTGCCGAACGTCCCCAGGCGGATCTTCGGTCCCTGCAGGTCGGCGAGCAGACCGATCGGGCGGTCCGCCTTGGACTCCGCGTCGCGGAGGTTCTTGAGCCTCTCCTCGTGCTCCGGGTAGGAGCCGTGGCTCATGTTGAAGCGGGCGATGTCCATGCCCGCGTTGATCATCTCGAGGAGCCGGTCGGCGTCCGATGACGCCGGGCCCAAAGTACAAACGATCTTTGCTCTACGCACGGTCCGACCTTATCGGAGGACCCTGAACGAAAGGATACCGGCCTGGCATTTGTCTCATGTTGCACCCAAATAGCGGGCCTCCCGTCCGGTAGCGGCTCAGTCGCCGGCGACCACGTCCAGGGCGTGCGTGAGGTCGGCGGGATAGGGCGAGGTGAACTCGACGTGTTCCCCCTTCGTCGGATGGATGAAGCCCAGCCGTACGGCATGCAGCCACTGACGGTCCAGGCCGGTGCGGGCGGCCAGCACCGGATCGCTGCCGTACAGCGGGTCACCGACACACGGGTGGTGGATCGCCGCCATGTGGACCCGGATCTGGTGGGTGCGCCCGGTCTCCAGGTGGATGGTCAGCAGGGTCGCTCCCTGGAACGCCTCGATCGTCTCGTAGTGGGTGATGCTCGGGCGGCCCCCGGCGACCACGGCCATCTTCCACTCGTGGCCGGGGTGACGGCCGATCGGCGCCTCGATGGTCCCGGAGAACGGGTCGGGGTGGCCCTGGACCAGCGCGTGGTAGGTCTTCTCGACCGCACGGTCCCGGAAGGCCTGCTTGAGCACGGTGTAGGCGATCTCACTCTTGGCGACCACCATCAGGCCGGTGGTGCCCACGTCCAGCCGCTGGACGATCCCTTGCCGTTCCGGCGAACCGGAGGTGGAGATCCGGAAGCCGGCCGCAGCCAGGTGCTCGACGACGGAGGGCCCGTCCCAGCCCAACGACGGGTGCGCGGCGACGCCGGCCGGCTTGTCGACCACGACGATGTCGTGGTCGTCGTGGACGATCCGCATCCCCTCGACGACCCGCGGGACGACCCGGACCCCGGGCTCCTCGTCCGGCAGGTCGACCTCGAGCATCGCCCCGCCGCGGACCCGATCGGACTTCGCCACCGGGCCACCGTCCAGTCGGACGGCCCCCTCCGAGATCAGGTCACTGACGTAGCTGCGGGACAGGCCGAGCATCCGCGCAGCGGCGGCGTCGACCCGGTCCCCCTCGAGACCGTCCGGAACGAGCAGCACCCGCGACCTCATGCGGTCATCTTCTCCTCGTCGCGCTCGTACGGACGTCCGGTGGGCCCCCGGTGCCCGAAGAAGCTCAATGCGACAATCACGATGGCCGCCGCGACGATCGTCATGTCCGCGACGTTGAAGATCGGCCAGTACGGCAGCATCAGGAAGTCGACGACGTGACCACGCCCCGGCGCCGGGGGGCGCAGCAGCCGGTCGGCGAGGTTGCCGGCCACCCCGGCAGCGAGCAGCCCGAAGGCCACCGCCCAGCCCCAGTGCCGGGTCCGCGGCAGAGCGATCGCCAGCAGAGCGACCAGAACGACGCCGGCGAGCAGCGCGAAGACCCAGGTCACGCCCTCCCCGAGACTGAAGGCGGCGCCGGAGTTGCGGATCAGGTAGAACTGCAGCAGCCGCCCGATGAAGGGCCTGGGCTCGCCGGGGACAAGGGCGGCGATGGCTGCCTGCTTCGCGACCTGGTCGAGGGCGAGGCCCACCACGGCGACCCCCAGCAGGATCGTGCGGGCCGCCCACGGCGCCAGTACGCCGGTACGCTCCGGTTGCGGCACTATCGCCGCTCCTCCCGCTGCTTGCAGGCCAGGCAGAGGGTCGCGCGCGGGATGATCTGCAGCCGGCCCTTGCCGATCGGCTGTCCGCAGTTCTCGCACCGGCCGTACGTGCCGCGCTTGATCGCCGCCAGGGCACGCTCGGACTGGTCGAGCAGCTCCTCGGAGTTGCGGACCAGGGACATCTCGTGATCCCGCTCGAAGTTCGCGGAGCCGACATCGGCGGGGTCACGGCCGGTCACGTCCGAACCGTCGCGGATCCCGACCAGCTCCGCCTGGGTCTGCTCGATGATCTCGCGCTGGCGACGGATGTCGGACACCAGTTCGTCCGCCACCTCGCGGAGCTCCTCCAGGGTCCAGGGGTCCTCGTCCGGTTCCACGGGGAAGGCAGCGGGATCGAGGGCATCGCGCCAGGCCATGTCGTCGGCCGGCCGGGCTGCGTCAGTGGTGGGCATAGTAAGGTCTCGTCTCTTTCCGTACGAACTCGTGCGCCGAGAGTACACGAAGGGCCCCACGGATGCGGGGCCCTGCGTCGTGTGTCAGAAGTGTCCGTCCGGAGCGAATGCCGGGCGCCGGATGCTGTCGGGCCGACCGATCCGTACGGACCGGCCGACCCGTACGGCGGTCAGCGGCGGGGCAGCAGGCCCCGGTGGATCACTTGCCGCCCATCAGCGCGTCGAGGCGCGGGGTGGCGGAGCTGGGCTGGCTGATCGGACCGCGCTGGTCGAGGCTCTGGGCCAGCATCGGGCGGTTCTCCGGCTCGAAGGCGGTGTTCTCCAGGGCACTGAGCTGCTGGCGGATGTGATCGGCGAAGGCGGCCCGGAAGTTGCTCTCGTGGGTGCGCAGATCGGTGACATTGCGCTGCAGCTGGTCGCGCTCGTCCTCCAGCGCACTGAACAGCTCGGCGCGGCGCATGTTGACCTCGTTGTCGAGGTTGTTCGCCCGGTTCTGCGCATCGGAGAAGAGGCGCTCGGCGTTGATCCGGGCCTCGGACTCGGTGCGATCGGCGCGGGTCTGCGCGTCGGTGGCGATCTCGTGGGCCTGCCGGTTGGCGATGTCGACGGTCTCGTTCGCCTGGCGGTTGGCCGAAGCGACGGTCTCGTTCGCCTGGCGGTTCGCGGTGTCGATGGTGTCGGCGGCCTGGCGGTTGGCGCTCTCGATGGTGCTGTGGGCCTCGGCCTCGGCCTCGGTGACGAGCCGCTCCGCCTGCTCGGTGGCCATCTGGACGAGGCGGACCACCGCGGGGCTGGCCTCGGCGGAGGTGGTGACGACGATCCGCTCGACCCCACCCTGGACGATCGGTGCCGGCGCCACCGGGATGGGCTCGGGGATCGGCGTGGGGGCCATCACCGGCTCGGGCTCGGGGATCTCGACCACGGGCTGGAACTGCGAGGTGGCCTGCTGGGCCTCGGCGGTGTTCTCCGCCGCCTGCTGGAGCGCCTCGACCTGGCGCCGCAGCATCTCGTTCTCCTCCACCAGCTTCGCGAAGGACGCCTCCACCCGATCGACGAAGAGGTCGACATCGGTCACCTCGTAGCCCGCACGCCGAGCCATGTGGAACTTGGTGTTGCGCACTTCGTCAAGCGTCAGTGTGGTCATACGTTCACCTCGAAATCGTCCAGTGGACCGGATGTCCAACGGAAAGCATTGGCCCGCCTCGGACGAGGCTACTGCGGTCGGCCAAAAAGCCTACCCCAACAGTACCGTCCGTCTGTACGTGGCTACGGTATTCAGCCCCACGGCAGGTCGCAAGCAGAACCCCACCAACCCTCACGCGGCACCTGAAGGTTGGCAGGCCCGTCCCGCACCGGGGCGCCCTCAGGGCGCCCCCTCCGTGACCCGGGGCACCGTCAGGCGCCGATCAGGAAGGCCGCGTTGAGCCGCATCAGCATCCAGACCGCGAAGTAGAGCACCAGGAACGACACGTCGAAGGCCATGTTGCCCATCCGCACCGGGCGGATGAAGCGGCCCAGCCACCTCAACGGCGGATCGGTGATGCTGTACGTGGTCTCGGCGAGCACCAGGACGAGCCCCTTCGGCCGCCACTGCGGGGCGAGCACCGGCACCCAGGACAGGATCATACGGATGAACAGCAGCGCCAGGAACAGCCACAGGACGGTGTGGATGACGAGACCGATGGTGGTCAGCATGGACTTCCGATCAGCAGAGTGGATGATTCAACTCTGATTGTAGAAGCCCTCCGCAATGCGCTGCTTGTCCTCGGTCGTCACCCGGACGTTGTGCGGGGACAGCAGGAACACACCGTTGTCGACCTTCTCGATGGAGCCGTTCAGCCCGAAGATCAGGCCGGAGGCGAAGTCGACGACACGCCGTGCGTGGTCGTGCTCCATGAAGGACAGGTTGATGATCACCGGGAAGCCGTCCCGGAAGTTCTCACCGATGCTGCGGGCCTCGTTGAAGGTCTTCGGCGTGATGAAGATGATCCGGTTGATGTCCGCCGTCCGCGAGGGCTCGACCGGGGGCTCCCGATAGGGCGCGGGCTCCACCGGGGGCCGTACGGAGGTGGGGACGGCTGCGGGCGTACGCCCCTGGCTGCCGCGTGCCGGGACCATCTCGGTGACCTCCGTGTGCTCGTGGGGCGGCTCGTCGTAGTCGTCCTCGTCGGGGTGGTACAGCTCCTCGTAGACTCCGCTGTCCTCGTAGGTCCCGGACTCGTCGCCGTAGTCGTCGCCGAGGACGCGCTCGTGTCCGCGGGCGGGCAGCTCGTCATCGTAGTCGTCGTAGCGATCGGTCTCCCGCGGGCCCAGGCCGATCCACTCACTGGCGCGCTTGACCCACTGAGCCATCCGAGATCCTTCCTCCGTATCGTCCGCTGCGGGTTGCACCCGGGCGTGCAGACGACGGGTGTGCAATCCCCCCATGACGATACCGTGCGGCCCGGATCGCACCGGTATCCCGACGGCGACACGCCTGTCCGAGCCCGCGAACGGGCCCCGGTCCGGGTCGCGGCTCAGCCGCTCAGCCGCTCAGCCGCTCAGCCGAGCCAGACCAGGCCGAGCTGGCGACCGGCCGCTGCACCATCGCGCCGGTGGCTGTGCAGGGCATCGCTGGTCAGCGTGCAGGGCCCGACGTACGCCACCGACACCCCGGCGGCGGCCAGTTGGGCCGCCACGCCGGCGGTGAGGTCGATCGCCGGGGTCCCCCAGCGGGTGGTGGCGCGGGTCCGGGGCACGATGGCGGCGGCTGCCTCGGCCATCCGGGCGGGCACCTCGTAGCACTCGCCGTGGATGTGCGGGCCGACCCAGGCGGTCAGTTCCCGCGCGCCGAGGTCGCGCATCGCCGTGACGGTCGCCGTCACGATCCCGGACAGGACGCCGGCCCGCCCGGCGTGTGCCGCCCCGATCACCCGGGCGTGCGGATCGGCCAGCACGACGGGGACGCAGTCGGCGGCCCGGACCGCGAGAGCGGTGCCGCGCAGCGCCGGCCCGGCCACCAGGGCGTCGCCCTCGGGCTGGGCCTCCTCGTCCCAGTGGGCCAGGAACTCATCGTCGACGACATGGACCCGTGCGGAGTGCACCTGGTGCAGCGTCACCACCCGGGGGGGGGGGG
>NZ_JAYFNG010000060.1:0-1594 GCF_034933565.1 Raineyella sp. | reverse complement strand
TCCGGTGCTGATCATCGCATCCGTGGCCGCCCTGCTGCTGTCAGCGCTGGGCGGCGTGTGGCTGTGGACGGCGGCAACCTCGTCGGTCGAAGTCGTGGTGGCGAGGGCGGCCGTCCCTCGTGGCGCGGTCATCGCCGCCGGTGATCTGATGGTGGCGCGGGTGTCGCTGGATCCGGCCGTCGCCTCGATCCCCGCCAGCGATGTGTCGACGGTCGTGGGTCAGCGAGCCGCGCTCGACATCTCCGCCGGCGGGCTGCTCACCCCCGACGCCATCGCCCCCGAGACGGTCCCGGCCAAGGGCGAGACAGTGGTGGGGCTGTCGCTGGTGGACGGGATGCTCCCAGCCATTCCCTTGAAGACCGGCGACGACGTGCGGGTGGTTCAGACCCCCGGTGCGCAGGGCCAGGTCGGCGAGGTGTCGCCGGTGACCATCGCGGCCAAGGTGGTCGCGGTCACGCGCTCGCAGGACGGGCAGTTCGCCCTGGTCGACTTGCTGGTGAGCGCGGACGCCGCACCCGATCTGGCAGCTCGCGCGGCGACCGGCAAGGTCGCCGTGGTGCTCGACTCCCGGGAGCGGTGACGCCATGCCGCTCTTCACGGTCGCGTCCGTCTCGGGCTCGTTGGGGGTGACGACCCTGTCGGTCGGTCTGGCCCTGACGTGGCCGCGTCCGGTGGTGCTGGTGGAAGCCGATCCGTCGGGCGGCTCGGCGATCCTGGCCGGGTACTGCACAGGTGTTGCCCGCCCCGGACTCTCCGAACTCGTGTTGGCCCACCGACACCGACAGCTGGCCGACGAGTTGCCCTCGCGGCTGTTTCCCCTGGCTGACTCGAACGCGAGCCTGTTGCCGGGGCTACGGGCGCACCAGCAGGCGGCGTCCCTCCTGGGCGTGTGGGACTCGCTCTTGGACGCCTTGCGTGGACTCGAGGTCGACACGGGCGTGGACATCGTCGTGGATGCCGGCCGGCTGGGCATGGTCGGCAGCCCGGAACCACTGATCTCGGAGTCGGACGTGACCGTGATCGTGACGGGGACCGGATTGCCCGAGCTGGCCCGGGTGCGGTCGTGGCTGCCCGGACTTCAGGAAGGCTCGCTGGGCGACGTGCGGTTGGTCATCGCGGGCCCGGCACGTCGGTACAGCACGTCCGAGGTCACCAAGACCTTGGGCGTGCCGGTGGTCGGCGAGGTGGCGTGGGATCCGGACGCCGCGCGGTGGTGGTCCCACGGGGAGCCTCAGCGTCGGTTCGAGCGTTCGCCGCTGCCCAGGTCCGTGGTGGCGTTGGGTGAGTCGCTGCGAGCCCTCGCACCGCGCACCGAAGACGCGCTACCGCGCACCAGGACGGGGGCGGAACGATGACCAAGCAGCCGCAGCCCACCTGGGAAAGGCCCGACTTGGCCAGCGTGCCCCTGTTCACCGCCTTCGGCGACGGCACCGATCCGGCGCGGCCGGGCCGGGTCCGCTCCGGGTTCACCCTGTCGACGGCGGGCGCACCGACCGCGTCCTCCCTCCACGTCGTGGGCCGCGAGGCGAGGTCGGGCGTCGATGGTCGACCCACGGAGCGGTCGACCGAGGTGGACTGGGACGAGGCGTCGGAA
>NZ_JAYFNG010000059.1:0-23150 GCF_034933565.1 Raineyella sp. | reverse complement strand
TGGGTGGGGGCGCCAGGGGGGGCGCCCCGGCGGCGCCGATCAGGCCTGGCCGATGTCGACCATCCAGTTCAGGCCGAAGCGGTCGGTGACGGCGCCGTACACGTCGCCCCAGACCTGCTTCTCCAGCGGCATCGTGACGGTGCCGCCGCCGTCGGCGAGCTTCCCGAACCAGCCGCGCAGCTTCTCCTCCTCGGCCTTGGTGCCGGCGAGGCTCAGCGAGATCTGGCTACCGGCCTGGAACGGCACGCTGTCGGGGGTGTCCGAGGCCATCACCTCGAAGCCGCCAGCCGTGAGGGTGCTGTGCATGACCGCATCGGCGGGCATGCCTTCGTAGCCGAAGTCGCCGAACGTCGAGATGGTGAGGTCGCCGCCGAAGACGGACCGGTAGAACTCCATGGCCTCCCGGGCCTGGCCACGGAACGAGAGGTAAGGGGTGGGCAGTGTCATGGTGCTTGCTCCTCCGGGTGTGGTACGTCGGGTGTGACGTACGACACCAGCCTAGGAAGCGGACTCGACCGAAGGGAAGCCCCCTCGGGATCGGCTGTGGCCTCCGGTTCGGCTCCCGGCCATCGTGGACAGGAGTGTGCGACCCTCGCCGGGAGCAATGGCTGACCTTCGTGACATCGACCGACCTTCGTGACATCGACCGACCTTCGTGGCGTTGGTCGACGGAGTTCCGTCGGTCAGGCCGGGGAACGTCGCCGCGTACGAGAAACGTCGGCCGATGGCGGTTGAGTGCCCCGTCGAGCACGTGGGTCGCCGGGTGGTGGCCAAGCGCCCAGTTGACGTGCGGGTCACCGGGTGCCGCCCGGGCACCACCCGGGTCGTGGCCGGGTGCCCGCTGGCACCGGTCAGGTGTGGGTCGGCACCGGCCGGAGTGGCCGTCTGCACCGGCCTCAACGCGCCGGTACAGGCGCCCCTGGGCGTCCTCAGTCGGCGAAGGAACCCTCCGGGCGCGGGTGATAGTCGTCCACGTCGACCAGTTCGTCGCTGGCGTCGGGCACTGTCACCGGGCCGGCCTCGATCTGGTCGCCGGCGCCACCCCGCCGGCTGACCAGCAGGGCGCCGATGCCGGTGGTGAGCGGCATCGCCAGGGTCAGGCCGATCGCCCCGACCAGGGTGCGCAGGATCTCCACGGCGAACTGTTCGGTCATGATCGTCGAGTAGAGCGGCCGGTCGTACATCGCCAACAACAGCAGCACCGACATGCTGGTGCCGACGGTGGCGAAGACGATCGTGTAGACGGTCGAGGCGACGTGGTCGCGGCCGATCCGCATCGCCTGACGGTAGATCTGCCCGGCCGACTTGTCCGGGTCATCGGCCAGTTCCCAGACCGCGGAGGCCTGGGTGATCGTCACGTCGTTCAGGCCACCGAGGGCCGCGATGATCATGCCGGACAGCACCACCGCGGTGAGTTTCATGTCGGGGGCGGCCGACCCGAGGGTGTAGTCCTCCTCGGTCGCCACCCCGGTCAGGTGGGCCCAGTTCAGCGCCACGTACGACAGCACCGCGCTCAGCCCCAGCCCGAACATGGTCCCGAGCAGGGCCGTCGTGGTCCGGGTGTTGAACCCGTGGGTGAGATAGAGCGCGACGAACATGATCGCCGAGGCGCCCACGAGGGTGACCAGGATGGCGTTCGACCCGGCGATCAGCGCCGGGAAGATGAACGCGACCATGATGAAGCCCGCCCAGGCCAGTCCGAGCACCGCCAGCAGGCCACGCCGTCGGGCCACCGCCACGGTGGCCAGCAGGAACAGCACGGCGAAGAAGATCATCGGCCCCGTCCGGGCGAAGTCGGCGAACTGGTAGTTCGCCTGCCCGTCGAGCGTCGGCACCCGATAGATCACCACCCGTTGGCCGGGCTGGATCCCGGAGCGGTAGATGGCCGCGGTCGCGTTGACCTGGACCTCCTTGCCCTTGTCCTCCCCGTCGAGCAGGCGCACGGTGAGCGCGGCGCAGACCTGGCTGCTCGCCGACGTCGATCCCTCCAGGCCGGCGCAGCTGATCTCGTTGACCGCCAACACTTCGCCCTTGGGCATGGTGAGGCCGGCGACGGAGAACTGCGCCACGTCCTTCTGGATGTGGGCGGCGAGGTTGGTCGGCCAGAGCAGCACCAGTCCGACCAGGGTCCAGATCGCCAGCGGGACGAGGATGACGATGAGGATCTGCGAGGCGCGTCGTTGCCGGAGCCCACCCTCGGGGGTCGTGGGCTCGGTGACGGAGTGGCTGTGTGAGTGGGACACGGTGATGCCTGGTCTCCCTCGTGGTGCGGGCAGGACGGCACCACGCTACCGCGCCGTCGGCGGCACCGGCCACGTCCGGCTGTGGCCGGGCGTCCGATCAGGCCATGTCCGGTCCCGGCGTCCGGTCAGGCACGTACGGTCCCGCCCGGCGTCCGATCAGGCCCCGTACGGCCATGGCGTCCGGTCAGGCCGTACGGTCCGTCCGACCGCTCGCCGGCTTCCGGCCGGCGCTGTCGAGGCGTTGCCCGAGGTCGGCCAGGAAGGCCGGCATCGCCGCCTCGAGCACCGTCAGGGTCTCCTCGAACGCGGCCGCCGGCCCGTACCACGGGTCGGGCAGCGGACTGCCCGGTCGCGCCCCCGGGACGTACGAGGTGAGCAGCACGCCGCGTCCGCCGGACAGGTCCAGGCCGCGTCGGGTGAGGGCATCCAGGTGGCGGCGTTCGGCGGCCACGACGAGGTCGGCCCGGCGTGCCTCGGCGTCGGTGATCCGGTGCGCCACGTGTGGGGTGAGCGCGTCGTAGCCGTGCCGGTCGAGCACCGCCCGGGCCCGCGGGTCCATCGGGTTGCCCTCCTCCTCGCCGCTCGCCCCGGCGCTGGTCGCCCGGACCAGGTCCGCCCACGGCGTGTCGCGTACGTGGGACAGGGCCACCCGCTCGCCCATCGGTGAGCGACAGATGTTCCCCAGGCACAGGAAGACGACGTCCAGACCCATGCATCCCTCCTCGATCGTGCCGGACCGTGCCGGATCGTGGCCCCGGACCGCTCGCCCCTAGACTGGTCGCCATGCCGCGCACTGTCGTCACCGGGGGTGTCCGGTCAGGGAAGTCCACCTATGCCGAGAGACTACTGTCCGGCGAGCCGGCGGTGACGTACGTCGCCCCCGGCCCGGTGCCCGATCCGGCCGTCGACCCCGAGTGGGCCGCCCGGGTCGCCGCCCACCGGGCCCGTCGCCCCGACGGCTGGACCACGGTCGAGACCGCTGACGTGGCGGCCGCCGTCCGCGCCGCCCGCACCCCCGTCCTCGTCGACTGCCTGGGCACCTGGGTGACCCGGACGATCGACGACCTGGGCACCTGGGACGTGCCGCGCGCCGAGTGGGTCGGCGACTTCCTCACCCGGCTCGACGACCTCGTCGACGCCTGGGAGCACAGCGACCAGTTGCTCGTCGCCGTCACCAACGAGGTCGGCTGGGGCGTCGTGCCGTCCTACCCCTCCGGGCGGGTGTTCGCGGACCTGCTCGGCCGGACCAACCAGGCGATCGCCGGCGTCAGCGACCGGCTGGTGCTGATGGTCGCCGGGCGGCCCCTGGAGCTCGGGTGACCTTCCTGGTCCTGGGCGGCACCCGCTACGCCCGTGATCTTGCGGTGGCCCTGCAGCAGACCGGGATGCCCGTCACCTGCGCCCAGTACGGCGTGGAGAACATCCGCCCCCCGGCCCCGCCGATCGAACTGCTCGACGGCTTCGACGACACCGAGGCGATGGTGGCGTTCCTCCGCGGCCGGCCGGTCCACGGCATCGTGGACGCCGGCCATCCGTTCGCCCCGGAGGTCACCCGACAGGCGATGGCCGCGGCGGAGCGGACCGGGGTCCCGCTGGTCCGGCTGCTCCCGCCGGCCTGGGAGGCCCAGCCGTGGCCGCGATCGTGGCGCTGGGTGGACGACGAGGCGGGGGCGAAGCGGGCGGCCGAGCAGTTCGGCACCACCCGGCCGTTCCTCAACCTGGGCCGCGACTCGCTGCGTGACTTCGCCGCCTGGGACGACCGCTACGTGCTGGCCCGGGTGCTCGCCCGCCCGACCTGGCCGGTCCCGGCCGGCTGGGAGGTGCTGCCCTCCACCGGCCTGCCGCACACCTACGTGGCGGAGCTGGCGCTGCTCTCCTCGCGCCGGATCGACGTGATGGTCACCCAGGACACCGGCGGCTCGCTGGACACCGCCAAGCTGCGGGTCGCCGAACGGCTGGGGATCTTCGTGGTGATGATCCGCCGCCCGCCCCTGCCCGCGGGCCTGCGGGTGGTGCAGACCGTCGGGGCCGCGCACGCCTGGGCGCTGCGGCACTGGCGGCCCCAGGACTTCTGAGCCGTCGTCCCGATCACGGCCTGAGCCGGCCACCCCGTACCGTGGGGGACATGGCACGGTCGACCCGGTCCCCGCACCGCCTCCTGTCCTCCCCCCGTCCGCCGCTGTTCGTCCTGGCCGCCCGCGGCCTGGTCGGCACCGCGGTGCTCCTCGTCGCTGCGGTCCTCCTCGGCGGCACGGTGCTCCTGGTCGGTGCCGCACCGGCGCGGGCCGCCGACACCCCCTCGATCCGCCGGATGGACGTCACCGCGGTGGCCGACCGGGAGCACGGCACGATGCACGTCACCCAGGACTTCGACATGGAGTTCCACGGCTCCGGCAATCACGGTCCCTACGTCTATTTCGTCACTCGGCAGGCGATCACCGGCGACGCCGACCACTGGCGGGTGCTCACCGTCGGCAACGTACGGGCCACCAGCCCCACCGACGCCCCCACACAGGTCAGCATCGAGGACTCCTCGGACTCCGCCAAGATCCGGATCGGCGACCCGGACCGCACCGTCTCCGGCACCCAGCGCTACGTCGTGACGTACGACCTCGCCGGCGTCGTCAACCCCGACGCCCGCGGCGGCCACGGCGACGAGATCTACTGGAACGTGATCGGCACCGGCTGGGAGAGCCCGATGGACCGGGTGACGGTCACCGTGCAGGGACCTGCCGACGTCACCGGGGCCGTCTGCTACGCCGGCGGCCGGTCCGCCACCGGCTCCTGCGACACGGCCACCACCACCGGCGACCGGGCCGTCTTCACCCAGTCCCACCTCGCCGCCGGGCGGGGCCTCACCGTCGCGGCCCAGTGGCCGGTGGGCACCTTCGTCGACGCCACCCCCACGTACGCCACCCGCCACACCGCCGCCAACACGCTCGCGCCGACCCCGCCGGCGCTCGGCATCGGCGCGGGCACCCTCGTCGTCGGCGCCCTGCTGGCCCTGCTGGCCTTCCGTCGCGGCCGCGACCGGGCCTACGTCGGCCTCACGCCCGGCCTGCGCCCCGCGCCCGGGCAGGAGACGAGCATCGGCCCGCGGCGCAAGGAGCCGGTGGCGGTCCGGTTCACCCCGCCCGAGGACGCCTCGCCGGGACAGGTCGGCACCCTGATCGACGGCCGCGCCGGCACCAACGACGTGGTGGCCGGCATCGTCGACCTGGCGGTCCGCGGCCGGCTGCGGACCGAGGAGATCCCGCCGGAGGTGGGCGCGGACGCCGGTGCCCTGCGCAAGGCGTTCAGCTCGTCGAAGGACAAGTTCACCGACTGGCGCCTGGTCCCGCTCCCGGCGGACCGTACGCCCCTGCCCGACCACCTGGTGACACTGGAGGACCAGCTGTTCCGCAAGCACGACGCCCCGCTGCTGCGCCACGACCTCGGGGACCGGATCGCGACGATCCTGATGAAGGAGAAGACCGCCCTCAACAAGGAGATGACCACCCGCGGCTGGTACCGGGTCCGCCCCGACGCCCAGCGTGCCGGCTGGCTCCTCACCGGCCTCGGCCTGGTCCTGCTGGGCCTGGCGCTCGGCTTCGGGCTCGGCCTCGGGTACGGCTGGGGGCTGGCCGGCCTCGGGCCGATCGTGCTCGGCATCGCGGTCTTCGTGATGGGCTTCTTCGTCTCCGCCCGGACCGCGGAGGGCACCGCGATCCTGGCCCAGGCCGAGGGGTTCAAGGAGTACCTGATGACCGCCGAGGCCGATCAGATCCGGGTCGAGGAGGACCACGACATCTTCTCCCGCTACCTGCCGTGGGCGATCGCCTTCGGCGCGGAGTCGCACTGGGTCGGGGTGTTCCGCGAGATCGCCGCGGCCGGACGCCCGGTCGCCGAGCCGACCTGGTACCACACCTGGACCGGCTACTCGATCTTCGCCGGCGACAACGCCTTCTTCGGGGCCGAGGGCTCGTTCATGGACGCCGCCTCGCACAGCGGCGTCTGGAGTGCGTCCTCCGGCGCCGGTGGCATGTCGGGGATGAGCGGCGGCTCGGTCGGCGGCGGTGTCGGCGGGGGTGGCGGCGGAGGCTGGTGAGCCCCCGGTCGTCCGGCCGCTCGACCCCTGCCCGGCCAGTACGCCTGGCGGGCCCGGAACGACCCCTCGGGACCTAGGATGACGGCATGTCGATCTACCGCGAAGCCGCGCAACTGCTGGAGCGGGACCTGCGCGGCGCCGTCCTTGAGGGCGACGTCGCGGCTGCCCGGGCGAGCGGGGACCCGCTGGTCCTCGTCCAGACCTATCTGATGTACGCCCGCGACCGGGGCCTGCCGATCCGGTCCGACACCGCCGCCGCATTGCGGGACCTGACCCCGCCGAACGGGCGCCTCGACCCCGATGCCCTCGAGGGGCTCGAGCTCAACTGACGTCTGCGCCGTCGGCTCCGGAGCCCGACCCCGGGCTCGTGCATCGGGCTACGCCAGGCCGCTGATCGTCACCATCAGCGCGGTCTGCACGTCCTCGATGCTGCGCTGCGGGTGGAACGTCGCCCGGTCCAGCGCCGAGAACGCCAGGGCCCCGAGGATGGCCACCGCGATCATCTCGAAGTGCTCGTCGCTCGGCTGCGCCTGCGTACGTCCCGCGGCGAACCGCTCCTCGTGGACGCCGCGGATCACCGCCACCACCGGCGCGATCAGCGCCGCCCGCGCCGCCGGCAGCTCCGCGTGCCAGGGCCGCTCGTTGCGGAACAGCTCGGTGAGCAGCACCTGGCAGGTCGCCGGATCGGTGTCGAAGGCCCGCAGCAGTGCCAGGACGATCGCACTCAGCGCCTCCCAGCCCTCCAGGGGGGCCCGGGCCGCCGCGACGACCGCCGCGATCCGGTCGGCGGACTCCCGCACGACCACGGCGCCGAGGCGCTGCTTGGAGCCGAAGTTGTAGAACACCGTGCCCTTGCTGACCCCGGCACGTTCGGCGATGTCGTCCACCGAGGTGGCACTGTAGCCGCGCTCGGCGAACAGCTCCAGTCCCGCCGCGATCACCCGTTCCCGGGTCGCGACGCGGCGGGCCGTACGGCCATCGGTCCGGGTGCCGTCGCGGGGGCTCGTGACGGACATCAGATCGACACCTCCGGGTGCAGGCGCTGGATCGTCCACACGCGTCGTCGCGCCGCCGCCCACGTACTGGCCAGCAGACTCAGGGCGATCACCACGACAAGGTAGGCCACCGCGGTGTGGAATTGCATCCCCAGGTCACCGGTGATCGCCTCGCGCAGCCCCTGCACCACATGGGTCATCGGCAGCCACGGGCTGATCGCCTGGAAGAACGGTGGGCTGGTGATGGCGGGATAGGTGCCACCCGCCGAGGTCAGCTGCAGCATCAGCAGCACCAGCACCACCACCCGGCCGACGGCCGGGCCGAGCAGCACGTTGATCGCCTGCTGCAGGGTGAGGAACGTCAGCCCGACCAGCAGGGTGAACGCGATCGCCGCGAACGGGTGGCTGAGCTGCAGGCCGAGCGCGAAGACCAGCACGCCGAGCAGCAGCGCGACCTGGAGCACCGCCACCACCGCGCCGGGCAGCCAGCTGGCCAGCACCACCCGCAGCGCCGACACCGGGGCGGCCAGCGAGCGGTCGGAGACCGGGCGCAGCAGCATCCAGGTGATCAGTACCCCGACGTAGAGGGCCAGGCCCATGAAGTACGGCGCGAAGCCCTCGCCGTTGGCCTCGGCCTGGTGCACCCAGGCGGAGTCCAGCGAGACCGGGGCGCTGATCATGTCGGCGTTGGCCTGCTGGGTGTCGGCGCCCATCGAGGGGATCTGGTCGACGGCGCTCGTCAGGCCGTCGGCCAGCTGGTGGGTGCCGTCGGTGAGAGCGCCGAGCCCGGTGGCCAGCGTGCCGGCGCCGTCGTGGGCGGAGCGGATGCCGTCGGCGAGGGTGTGCGCCCCGGTGGCGAGCGTGTCGAGACCGCCGGCCAGCGCAGTGGCGCCGTCGTGTGCCTGCACCGCGCCGTCGTGCACCTGGCCGGCGCCCTGGGCGAGGGAGGTGGCACCGGTGCTCAGTGTGTGCGCGCCACCGGCGACCTGTCCGGTGCCGGTCGCCAGGGAGGTCGCGCCCCGGTCGGCGGCGGCGATGCCGTCGGCCAGCTTCGTCGCGGACCCGGCCAGCTGGGCGTTGCCGTCGGCGACCTGCTGGGCACCGGTGGACAGCTGCTGCACCTGGCCGTTCAGCGTCGTGGTCTTCGCGTCGATCTGGCCCAGGGCGGCGTACGCCTGCTTCACGTACGGGTCGTCGGCCGGCAGCTTGGCCAGCACGGCGCGCAGGTCGGCGGAGGCGGTCCCGATCTGCCCGGCCGCGACCGAGGCCTTGTCGGCGATCTGCTTGTTGCCGGCGGCGACCTGGGCCGAGCCGTCCGCAAGCTGCTTCGTCGCGGCGGGCAGGCCCTGCGTCTGGGCGTTGAGGGTGTCGAGCCCGGTCGCGAGCTGCTGGGCGCCCTGGTGGGCCTGGTCGGCCCCGGTCGCCAGCGAGGAGGCGCCGGAGGCGAGCTGGCCGGCCCCGTCGGCCACCTGGGCCGAGCCGTCGGCCAGTGTTCCGGTGCCGGTGGCCAGCTGCCGGGCGCCGGAGTCGGCGGTGTCGGCGCCCGTGGCGAGCTGGGCCGCGCCGGTGTCCAGCCGGCCCAGGCCGTCGGTCAGCGTGCCTGCGCCGGCACGGGCCTTGTCGGCGCCGTCGGTGAGCTGGGTGGCCCCGTCGGAGGCGGTGACCAGGCCGGCCCGGATGTCGGAGGTGCCGATCAGCAGCTTGTCGACCATCTCCGACCCGATCGAGTCGGACGCGCCGGTGCGCACCTCGCGCATCACCGAGGCCAGGATGGTCCGGGCGGTGTAGCCGTTGGCGTCGTTGTACTGCACCTGCAGCGGGGCCGGCACCGGATGATCGGTGCCGGCGGTGGTCACCGCCGCGGAGAAGCCGGCCGGGATGGTCAGCACCGCGTAGTACTCGCCGCTGACCAGACCCTCGTGCGCGGTCCGGGCGTCGGTGCTGCGCCACTTCAGGGTGCCCTTGCGGAGCAGCTCGTCGCTCAGGTCCGCGCCGGCGTGGACGGCCGTGTCGTCCTTGAGGGCGCCGGTGTCCTGGTTGACGATCGCCACCGGGATCCGGTCGATGTGGCCGGTCGGGTCCCAGAAGGCCCACAGGTAGAGCGCGCCGTACAGCAGCGGGATGAGGCAGGCGGCGACGATCGCGAGCCGCTGCATGCGGCTGCGGGAGAAGCGGCGCAGTTCGGTGCCGATGCGGAGGAATCGGAGCATGGTCAGCCCTCCTGGGCGGGGACGGGGGTGAGTCCCGGGGTGGGGTGGCCGGCCGCGCCGTCGAGGTCGTCCGTGTCGGGGGTGTCCGTGTCGTCAGGGGCATCCGTGTCGGGGGCGTGCCCGGCGGCGTACGTCCCGGGGCCATCCGTGAGCTCCGGGTGATCCGGACGATCCGGGGCCGCCGGGATCGTGCCGTGCGGGTCGACCCAGTCCACCTCGGGCGGCATCAGGTCGGGTGCGGCGGCCGAGGCGATGACGGTGAGCGGTGGACGGCCCTCGGGCGCCGCGCGCCGGGCGTACGTGGCGGGCACAGTGGTCGAGCCGTCGGTGAGGCGCTGCAGGGTGCGCCAGACGGTGAGCTGGTCGCTGGGATGGTGCAGGGCGTCGATGTCGTCGACGACGAGCAGCAGCGGGTCGCCCATCAGGGCGATGGCGATCTGCAGCAGGGTGGTGTCCAGGGGGCTCAGCTCCCAGACGTGGACGTCCGGATCGGGGATCGGCCGCTCGCCGAAGGCCAGCTCCAGGGTCGCCAGGATCTGCGGGTCCTGCCAGCGCGGCACCCGACGCCACAGCGGGGCCAGCAGCCCGGCGCGTTCGGTGAGGATCTCGCGCGGCGTGAGCCCGTCGTCGAGGTCGTCGATGTCGGCGAAGTTGGCCAGCGCGCTGTGGCGCTGGGCCTGGCCGGTCGCGCGCGGCAGCGGATGGCCGAACACCTGCAGGGAGCCGGAGCTGAAGCGCATCCGCCCGGCGAGGGTGAGCAGCAGGCTCGTCCGGCCGCCACCCTCCGGGGAGACCAGCCCCAGCAGCCGACCCGCAGGGACGTCGAGATCGACTGGTCCGTAGACGGTGCCGCGGGACGACTCGAGCAGCAGGTCGCGGGCCCGGATGGCGAGGGGTTCGGTGGTCACCATTTCTTTATACTGACCGGTCAGTTCAAAAACAACTCCGGGCTCGGGGACCGGCACCGTGTCCCGCCGTCGCACCCCGTACGCTGGGCGCCATGACCAGCATCGGCGGCCTCCTGCTGTGGCTCCTGCCGCTGACACTGCTGGCGATGATCAGCCCGGTGATGTTCCTCAACTCCTCCACCGTGGCCGCCAACCGTGGCCCGGCGGACCGGTGGCGCTTCGTCGCCGGCAACGGGGTGGTGCTCGTCGTCCTGGGCGTGCTCGCGATGGGCCTGCTGGGCGCCGCACTGGAGCAGGCGGCCGAGGAGCTGTTCTCCCGCCGTGTCGAGGTCGTGCTCGGCGTCCTGATGATGTTCGTCTCGGGCACCCTGCTGCGGGGCCTGCTCCCCGACCGGGCCCGCCGGCCGGCGGGCGACCGCGAACCGGTGTCGGTGCCGGTGGTGGCCGAGCCGAACCTGCCCCGCAGCCTGGTCGGCTGGGGTGCCCTGAGCATGATCACCAACCTGACCACTGTCCCGCTGTACCTGGCGATGGCGCAACGGATCGGCGCCAGCCCGCTGCCCCTGGTGGTCCGGATCGGGCTGCTCGCGGTGGTGACGGTGCTGGTGCTGGCACCGGCCTGGGGGCCGGTGATCGCCGCGGGCCGGGTGCCGGCCCAGCGGCGGTTGAGTGAACGTACGCTGCGCCGGGTGTCGTGGTGGATGCGGGTGGGCTCCTTCGTCGCGAGCCGGGCCGGTGCCCTGCGGCTGCTGTGGCGCGGCGTCGTCGGCGGACCGTCCGCCGAGGATCCGGGCCCGCCCCGCGCCGTGGGCCCGCGCCGTGGGCCCACGCCCGCGCACCGATGTCCCGAACCCCTACCGCGGCCCCGGGACGACGGCCTAGCGTGGCTGCATGGAGATCATCCGACTGGGCCATTCCACGCTGCTGGTCGAGACGGCGGGCACCCGGGTGCTGCTCGATCCCGGCGGCTTCACCGACGGGTGGGAGGAGGCGGAGGGCCTCGACGCCGTGGTCGTCACCCATCGACACGCCGACCATTTCGATCCGACCCGGATGCCCGCCCTGCTGGACCGTAATCCGGGCGTCCGTGTCCTCCTCGAGCCGCAGACCCACCGGGAGAGCGGTCTGGCGCAGGCCGAGCCGTTCTCCGCCGGTCAGGTGGAGACGGTCGGCGGGCTGATCCTCGAGGCGGTCGGTGGGGACCACGCGGTGATCCACCGTGACCTGCCCCGGATCGGCAACGTCGGGGTGGTGCTCGCCGCCGAGGGCGAGCCGCGGCTCTTCCACCCCGGTGACTCGCTGGCGGAGGTGCCGCCGGACATCGACCTGCTGGCGGTGCCGGCGTTCGGGCCCTGGGCGGCGCTCAAGGAGACGATCGACTGGGTCCGGGCGGTCGGTGCCCCCACCTCGTTCTTCATCCACGACGGCCTGCTCAACGACCGTGGCCGCCGGGTGATCCGCGACCGGATCGTCGAGATGACCGACACCGATCTGCGGCCCTGGACCCAGCACGTGCTGCGCTACTGAGCTGTGCGGCGGGAACACCTGCACCGGAGGAACACTGTGCGTCAGATGAACACTGTGCGGGGGAGAAGCTCTGCGACGGCGGGTGCCGACCGCCCGACGATCGGCCAGGACCGGGCGGTCGCCGGGTGCCGGTCAGGCCGACGTCGGAGCAGATGGCCACCACGGGCGCCCTCATCGTCGCTGCGGCGGATGCGGCCGACATGCGCCGGCGAATCGGTGCGGCGGCCCTCGGGACGGATGCGGCGGCCGATCACGGCATCCGCAGGCCTGGGGCATGGACCTCGCCACCCAGGTCGACGAACTGCGGGCGCGCGGCAGCCGGGTCGAGACGATCTTCCCGACCGGCGAGACCGCGCAGCTGCTGGCCGTCGACGCGATGGACGTCTCGAAGCGTCCGGCCGCGGCGCGAGCCGGGTACGACCAGGGCCGGGCCCTGGCCGGTCGGCTCACCGGGTTCTGGCGCTGAGCGCACCCGTCCCGAGGTCCGCGATTCCCGATGCCGCGGCCGGGGTGTCCGGACGGTGGGGTCAGCGGGTCCACTCGTCGGTGGTCCGGGTCATGTCGGCCAGGTCACGGTCGTACGCCTCGGCCGGGGTGGGGGCGGTGCCGCCCCAGCGCCGGGGCAGGAAGGCCAGGTCGTCCCCGCTCATCGCCGGGTAACCGGCGATGACCTCGTCGAGCAGTCGCGCCATCGCCCGCCGCAGTTCCACGGTGGTGGCGGCGATGTCGTCGCCGGGGCGGACGTGGATCGGCTCGCCGAAGGCGATGTGCACCGGGATCCGGGACCGGGTGGTGTTGCGGGGGTGGTCCTTGGTCCAGATCCGCTGGGAGCCCCAGACGATCGTGGGGATGATCGGGCGGCCGGTGTCCTGGGCCATCCGGACGGCTCCGGTCTTGAGCTCCTTGACCTCGAACGAGCGCGACATGGTCGCCTCGGGGTAGATGCCGACCAGCTGGTCGTCGAGCAGCGACTCCACCGCCAGCCGGTAGCCCTCGGCGCCGGCCTGCCGGTCCACCGGGATGTGGCGGCACATCCGCATCACCGCCCCGGCGACCGGGTGCTGCCAGATCGACTTCTTGGCCATGAACCGCACCAGACGCCCGTTGGCCTTGAGCACTCCGAACCCGGCGAAGATGAAGTCGACGTGTGCGGTGTGGTTGATCGCCAGCAGCGCCCCACCGCGCCGCGGCACGTGGTGCAGGCCGGTCACCCGGAACCGGAGTCCCAGCCACCGGAAGGCGATCCGGCAGACGGCGATGATGAGGCGATAGCCGAGGTCCATCGGACCATCATTCCACCGCCGGCCGCGGCCGGATGCCGCCGGTGCGCGCCGTCAGAGCCGGATGCCGACGTACTTCGTCTCGAGGTACTCCGCCAGGCCCTCGTGGCTGCCCTCCCGGCCCAGACCGGACTCCTTGACGCCACCGAACGGCGCCGCCGGGTCGGAGATCACCCCGGAGTTGAGCCCGACCATGCCGGACTCCAGCCGTTCCACCACGTACGCCGCCTCGCCGAGGTTCTCCGCGAAGACGTACGACATCAGGCCGAACTCGGTGGCGTTGGCGAGCGCGATCGCCTCGTCCAGGGTGGCGAAGGTGGCGATCGGCGCGACCGGACCGAAGATCTCCTCGCGGAACACCCGGGCGTCGGTCGGCACATCGGTGAGCACGGTCGGCGCCAGGAAGTAGCCGGCGCCCTCGGGGCGGGTGCCGCCGGTGGCGACCCGGGCCCCGCGGGAGACCGCGTCCTGCAGCAGGTCGGTGACGGTGGCGAGCTGCCGGGGGCTGACCAGCGGGCCCACCCGGACCCCCTCGTCGAGACCGTTGCCGATCGGCAGCGCGGCCATCTTCTCGGCCAGCCGGGCGCTGAACTGCGCGGCGATCGACTCGTGCACGTACATCCGGTTCGCCGCGGTGCATGCCTCGCCGATGTTGCGCATCTTGGCGTCCAGCGCCCCTTGGACGGCCTTGTCGAGGTCGGCCGAGGCCAGCACCAGGAACGGGGCGTTGCCGCCGAGCTCCATCGAGGTCCGCAGGACGTGGTCGGCGGCCTGGCGCAGCAGGGTCCGGCCGACCGCGGTCGACCCGGTGAAGGTCAGCTTGCGCAGTCGCGGGTCGGCGATGATCGGGGCGGAGACGGCCGCGGAGTGGGTCGAGGTGACGCAGTTGACCACCCCGGCCGGCAGGCCGGCGTCCTGCAGCGCCCGGATGAACAGCAACGTGGTCAGCGGGGTCTCGTGCGCCGGCTTGATCACCGCCGTGCAGCCGGCCGCGATGGCCGGCGCGAGCTTGCGGGTCGCCATGGCGAGCGGGAAGTTCCACGGGGTGATGGCGTACACCGGGCCGACCGGCTGCAGCATGGTGAGCACCCGCTGGCCCGAGCTCGGGGCGATCGAGAACCGGCCCTCGATCCGCACCGCCTCCTCGGAGAACCAGCGCAGGAACTCGGCGCCGTACGTCACCTCGCCGTACGCCTCGGCCAGCGGCTTGCCCATTTCCAGGGTCATGCAGGCGGCGAAGAGGTCGCGGCGTTCGAGGACCAGGTCGAACGTACGCCGCAGCACCTCGGAGCGTTCCCGTGGCGAGGTGGCGGCCCAGGCCTCGGCGGCCGCGCAGGCCGCGTCGAGGGCGGCGACCGCATCCTCCGGGGTGCCGTCGGCGACGCGGTCGAGGACCTGCTCGGTGGCGGGGTTCACCACGTCGAAGGTGACATCGGACGGACGCCATCGCCCGCCGATGAACTGCCCGTGCGGAAGGGCGGCGAGCACTGCGTCGGTGAGTTGCGCGGCATCGATGGACATGGGGCCTCCTCGTGATGGATCGGCAGGACCCACGCTAGTCTCTCGCGCGAACCGGGGGCGGGCGGACCGGCGCCCCCGTACCGTGGTGGCCATGAGGACCGCACTGAGTGTTGTCGTGATCGGGGCCGCCCTGGGCCTGCTCGTCACCGGGTGTGCCGGGGGACGTGGGCCGTCGACCGGTGGCACTTCCTCCCCGTCGGCGTCCGTCACGGCCGAGGTGCCGAGCGGAAGCATCCTGACCCCCTCCCCGGCACCCGCGGAGGACCAGGTCACGGTGCCGAAGGACGCCTCGACGGCCCGCAACGTCCAGTCCCCGGCGGCCGGTTCCCAGCTCGTGCTCACCGCGGTCCGCACCGCGAGCCACCCGGGCGTCGACCGGGTGGTCTTCGAGTTCGCCGGCAGCGGCGCCCCCGGCTGGACCGTCGAGTACGTGGACCGGGCGATCGCCCAGGGCAGTGGTCAGCCGATCACCGTGGCGGGGCAGTCGGTGCTGCGGGTCAGCATGACCGGGACGACCTACCCCGACCCCTCCCCGGCTCCCACGCCGGTGCCCCAGCGGGTGCCGGGTGACGGCGCCGGGATCGTCACCGAAGTGGTGCAGAACGGGACGTTCGAGGGCGACACCGTGTCGTTCGTCGGCCTCAGCGGCGGGCAGCGCCCGTTCGCCGTGCACACCGTCCAGTCGCCGACCCGGGTGGTCGTCGACATCGTCCGCTGATCCCCACCGGCCCCGCTGATCCTCACCGGCCCCGCTGATCCTCACCGGGCCGGCGTCCGCCGCTGCCGTCCGGACCGCAGGTCCGCTCCGGGACACCCCGAGCGGACCCGCGACCCGGACGACGCGAGGGCCTCAGTCTGCCCTGGTGGGCCGAGGGTCTCAGCGGGCCGCGGCGAGTGCCTGGTCCAGGTCGGCGACCAGGTCGTCGATGTGCTCGGTGCCGATCGACAGGCGGATCATCTCCGGGGCGACACCGGCGGCGGCCAGCTCCTCGTCGGACAGCTGCGAGTGGGTGGTCGAGGCGTTGTGGATCGCCAGTGACTTCACGTCGCCGATGTTGGCCAGGTGGCTGAAGAGATCCAGCCCCTCGACGACCTTGCGGCCGGCGTCCCGGCCGGCCTTCAGGCCGAACGACACCAGGCCGCCGTACCCGAGGCCGGTGAAGAGCCGGTCGGCGACCGCCTTGTACGGCGAGTCGTCCAGCCCCGGGTAGTTCACCCAGGCCACGTCGGGGTGGCCCTGGAGGTGACGGGCGACGGCGAGGGCGTTCTGGGAGTGCTTCTCCATCCGCAGGTAGAGGGTCTCCAGACCCTGCAGGAACAGCCAGGCGTGCAGCGGGGCGACGGTGGCGCCCATGTTGCGCAGCAGCACGGTGCGGGCCCGGATGATGTAGGCGGCGTTGCCGGCGGCCTCGGTCCACACCACCCCGTGATAGGCCGGGTCACCGGCGGTCAGGTTGGGGAAGCGCTCCGCGTGGGCGGCCCAGTCGAAGTTGCCCGAGTCGACGATCACGCCGCCGAGCGCGGTGCCGTGCCCGCCGATGTACTTGGTGGCGGAGTGCACGGCGACGTCGACACCGTGATCGAAGACCCGGCACAGCGCGGGGCTGGGCGCGGTGTTGTCGACGATGAACGGCAGGCCGAGGGCGTGCGCCGCGGCCGACCAGGCGTCCAGGTCCAGGATGTTGAGCTTCGGGTTGGCGAGGGTCTCCCCGAAGACCAGCCGGGTCCGGTCGTCGACGTGCTCGGCGAGCTGCTCGGGGCGGTCGGGATCGACGAATCGGGCCTCGATGCCGTACTGCGCCAGGGTGTGCTCGAACAGCGCGAAGGTGCCGCCGTAGAGGGTGGCGGCCGCGACGATGTTGTCCCCGGCGTTGACCAGGTTGAGCACGGCGTACGTGATGGCGGCCGCACCGGCCGAGGTGGCCAGGGCACCGACGCCGCCCTCCAGCGCGGTGATCCGCTGCTCGAAGACGTCCTCGGTCGGGTTCATGATGCGGCCGTAGATGTTGCCCGGCTTGCGGAGGGCGAACAGGTCTGCGGCCTCTTCGGCGGAGTCGAACACGTACGAGGTCGTCTGGTAGATCGGGACGGCCCTCGAGTGGGTCGTGGGATCGGGCTGCTCCTGCCCGGCGTGGATCGCGAGCGTTTCGGGACGGTACGTCATAACGAACTTCTAGCACATCCCTAAGCCCGGTCAATGGGGACAGTGCTGTTCCGGACGGCTCCCGAGGGGCCGCGCCGGCCGCGCCGGGTCGATCAGCGCCGGAAAGCCCGGGGCCGGAGGCCGGGCTCGATCGGGCCGGAAGCCGTGGTCAGTCCGTGCCCGCCCCGCCGGTCTCCTGTGCGGCGATCGGGAGCGCGTCGAGGGTGGCGATCGCCCGGGTGAAGCGGCCCAGCAGATCACCGAACGCCGCGCGGTCCTCGGCCGTCCAGTCGGCGGTGGCCAGGGCGAACGCGTGGTCGGCCAGCAGATGCGCGCGATCCACCACGCCCCGCCCCTTGTCGGTCAGGTCGATCAGGGCCGCCCGCCGGTCGCCCGGCGCGGGGCGGCGGACCGCGTACCCGGCGTGGAGCAGCCGGCGCACCTGCGGGGTGACGGTCGAGCGGTCGACGTGCTGGCGCGCCGCCAGTTCCCCGGGCCGCATCGCGCCGTGCTCGTCGAGGGCCAGCAGCAGCCACAGGTCGGTGAGCACCAGATCCGGCACCAGCGGCCGCAGTCGGTCCAGCGTCGTCTTGCGTGAGGCCCAGCGGGCGATCTCGATGACCCCGTACTGGACCGCGCGGGAGGTGGCGCGCAGCAGCTCCGGGTCCTCGTCGGTGATCGGTCCGTCGGTCATGGATCCACGGTAGCGGTGCGGCTCGACCCGGTTTCTGTTTGGTGGATCCAACAATGGTCACTACGGTGAGTAGTACGAGGTGTGTCGCACTGCTGGGGATGGCGGTGCCTCGACGGAGAGGGCGCATCGTGTCGGATTCCATCGTCGGATCGAGCGGGGACGGGGCCGTGCTGCGGCTCGGAGTGGACGTGGGGTCGACGACCGTCAAAGCCGTCGTGCTCGACGGGGACCGGACCCTGTTCGAGGAGTACCGTCGCCATCACGCCGACGTCCGGGGCGAGCTCTCCCGGCTGCTGGGCGAGGTGGCCGCCGCCCTGCCGGGCCGGTCGGTGCGGGCCGCGGTGACCGGGTCCGGCGGCCTGTCGGTGGCGGGCCTGATGGGCGTGCCCTTCGTCCAGGAGGTGATCGCCGAGACGGCGACGATCCGCCGCCACGACCCCGACACCGACGTGGTGATCGAGCTCGGCGGCGAGGACGCCAAGATCACCTACCTGCACCCGACCCCCGAGCAGCGGATGAACGGCAGCTGCGCCGGTGGCACCGGCGCCTTCATCGACCAGATGGCCAGCCTGCTGCACACCGACGCCGCCGGTCTGGACGCCCTCGCCGCGGCGGCCACGCACGTCTACCCGATCGCCTCGCGCTGCGGGGTGTTCGCCAAGTCCGACATCCAGCCGCTGATCAACCAGGGTGCGGCGCCCGAGGACCTGGCCGCCTCGGTCTTCCGGGCCGTCGCCACCCAGACGGTGTCCGGGCTGGCCTGCGGCCGGCCGATCCGCGGCAACGTCGTGTTCCTGGGCGGTCCGCTGCACTTCCTGCCGCGGCTGCGGGAGGCGTACGCCGCGGTGCTGCCCACCGGCAGCTGCACCTTCCGCACCCCGCAGCGGGCCCAGCTCTACGTGGCGATCGGCGCCGCGCTGCTCGCCGACGGGCAGCCGCAGGCCCTCGACGTGCTGGTCGGCCGGCTGCGGCACCGTACGGTCATCGCGCTGGAGACCCCGCGGATGCGGCCGCTGTTCGCCGATGCCGACGAGCTGGCGGCGTTCGAGGAGCGCCACGCCCGGGCGAGCGTCCCGCAGCGCGACATCGAGGAGGCCACCGGCGACTGCTTCCTCGGCATCGACGCCGGCTCGACGACGATCAAGGCGGTGATCACCGACGAGGACGACGAGATCGTCTTCTCCCACTACGCCTCCAACCAGGGCGACCCAGTGACCGCCGCGGTCGCGATCCTGCGCCGGATCATCGACGAACTGCCGCAGTCGGCCCGGATCGTCCGCTCCTGCGTCACCGGCTACGGGGAGGATCTGGTCCGCAGCGCGCTGCACCTCGACGAGGGCGAGGTCGAGACGATGGCCCACTACCGGGCCGCCGAACACCTCAGCCCCGGCGTCACCTCGGTGATCGACATCGGCGGCCAGGACATGAAGTACCTGCGGATCCGTGACCACGTCGTCGACTCGATCGCGGTCAACGAGGCCTGCTCCTCCGGCTGCGGGTCGTTCCTGCAGACGTTCGCCCAGACCATGGGCACCGACGTACGCCACTTCGCGCAGGCGGCGCTGGAGGCGGCCCGTCCGGCCGATCTCGGCAGCCGCTGCACGGTCTTCATGAACTCCTCGGTGAAACAGGCCCAGAAGGAGGGGGCCGGCGTCGGCGACATCTCCGCCGGGCTGTCCTATTCGGTGGTCCGCAACGCCCTCTACAAGGTGATCAAGCTCAAGGACCCCGGCGAGCTCGGTGACACCGTGGTGGTCCAGGGTGGCACCTTCCTCAACGATGCGGTGCTGCGGGCCTTCGAGCTGCTCACCGGCCGGGAGGTGGTCCGTCCCGACATCGCCGGCCTGATGGGGGCGTACGGGGCCGCCCTCACCGCCCGCCGGCACCGCGACCGGCCGGGGACCGGTGGCCTGCCGACGCTCGAGGAGCTCGACGACTTCCGGATCCGCACCGAGTTGCGCAGCTGCCGGCTGTGTCAGAACCACTGCGACCTGACCATCTCGCACATGAACGACGGCACCCGCCACGTCTCCGGCAACCGCTGCGAACGCGGTGCCTCCGAGGAGGCCCGGCCGCGCCGCTCGCCGATCCCCAACCTCTACGACTACCGCTACCGGCGGATGTTCGGCTACCGGCGGCTCACCGAGAAGGCGGCGACCCGCGGCGACATCGGCATCCCGCGGGTGCTGAACATGTACGAGAACTATCCGTTCTGGTTCACCCTGCTGACCCGGCTCGGTTTCCGCGTCACGCTGTCGGGGCGCTCCAGCCACGCTCTGTACGAGAACGGGATGGAGTCGATCGCCTCGGAGAACATCTGCTACCCCGCCAAGCTGGTCCACGGCCACATCCAGGACCTGCTCGCCAAGGGCCAGCGGACCATCTTCTACCCCTGCGTCACGTACGAACAACAGCTCGTCGAGGGGACGGACAACACCTACAACTGCCCGATCGTCGGCAGCTATCCCGAGGTCATCTTCAACACCATGGAGGAGCTGCGTGAGCCCGGCATACGGTTCCTCAAGCCCTTCGTCAACCTCGGCGACCGCGACACGCTCGTCCGGCGGATCGTCGAGGAGTTCACCGACTGGGACGTCACGCCCGATGAGGCCGCGGTCGCGGTCGACGAGGCGTACGCCGAGGCGGACCGGGTGCGCGCCGACATCCGGGCCGAGGGCGGACGGGCCCTGGCCTACCTCGAGGAGCACGACCTGCGCGGCATCGTGCTGGCCGGTCGGCCCTACCACGCCGACCCGGAGATCCACCACGGCATCCCGGAGCTGATCGTCGGGCTGGGCATGGCGGTGCTCTCGGAGGACGCGATCTGCGACCGGGGCCGGCTCGAGCGCCCGCTGCGGGTCCGCGACCAGTGGGCCTACCACTCCCGGCTGTACGAGGCCGCCGACGTCGTGGCCCGCAACCCCCGGCTGGAGATCGTCCAGCTCAACTCGTTCGGCTGCGGGCTCGACGCGATCACCACCGACCAGGTCGCCGAGATCATCGAGGCGCGGGCGGGCATCTACACCACCCTGAAGATCGACGAGGTCTCCAATCTGGGCGCGGCCCGGATCCGGTTGCGCTCCCTGCGGGCCGCCACCGAGGAACGTACGCTCGCCGCCCTCGCCGCGGCCGATCCCGAGGTCAGCACTCTGCCGGGGGTGAGCACTCTGCCGGAGGTGAGCACTCTGCCGGAGGTGAGCAAGGGCGCGGAGGTGAGCACCGGCCCGGGGGCGACCAGCCGCTCGGAGCGCGTCGTGCCCGCCCCCGTCGTTCCCGCCGAGACCGCTGATCCCGCCGGGCTCACGGGCACCTCCGGGGAACTTGTCCCCGCCGCGGCCGGCCACGTGCTCGAACGGCACCCGTTCACCAAGGAGATGAAGGAGCGGCGGACCATCCTGGTGCCGCAGATGTCGCCGATCCACTTCCGGCTGCTCATCCCGGTGCTGGAGCGCAGCGGCTATCGGGCGGTCCTGCTCGACCACGCCTCCAAGGAGGACGTCGAGGTAGGCCTGGCCCACGTCAACAACGATGCCTGCTACCCGGCGATCATGGTGGTCGGGCAACTGGTGAACGCGTTCGTCTCCGGGCGCTTCGATCCCGACGAATGCGTCGTCGGGATCACCCAGACCGGCGGGATGTGCCGGGCCACCAACTACGCGGGTCTGCTCCGCAAGGCCCTGCGCGACGCCGGCTACGGCACCGTCCCGGTGCTGGCGATCAGTGCCCAGTCGATCGAGGAGAACCCGGGCTTCCGGCTCACCCTGCCGATGATGCACCGGGCGGTGAAGGCGCTGGTGATCGGCGACGTGCTGCAGCAGGTGCTGCTCCGCGTCCGGCCGTACGAGCGCGACGCCGGCAGCGCCGACGCCCTCTACCGACGGTGGAACACGATCAGCGAGGAGCACCTGCGCCAGGCCGGCTTCTCCCCGACCCTGGGCCGGCGGATGGGCTTCGGCCGGCTCGTCCGCGCGATGGTCGAGGACTTCGACGCCCTCCCGCTGCGCAATGTCGTACGCCGCCCCCGGGTCGGGATCGTCGGGGAGATCCTGGTGAAGTTCCATCCGGACGCGAACAACCATGCCGTCCGGGTCGTCGAGTCGGAGGGCTGCGAGGCCGTCCTGCCGGGACTGATGGAGTTCTTCCTGATGGGGCTGGCGGGCGCCGACTGGACGGCGCAGACGCTGGGCATCGGGGAGAAGAACCTCCGGACGAAGCACTGGGCGCTGTGGGCGCTGGAGCAGTACCAGCAGACCGCCCACCGGGCACTGGCGGCGTCGGAGCGCTTCGAGGTGCCGGCGCGGATCGGTGATCTCGCGGAGAAGGCCCGGACGGTGCTCTCGCTCGGCAACCGGGCAGGGGAGGCCTGGCTGCTCACCGCCGAGATGATCGACCTGATCGAGACCGGCACCCCCAACATCATCTGTGCCCAGCCGTTCGCCTGCCTGCCGAACCACATCGTCGGCCGGGGCATGTTCCACGAGCTGCGGCGCCGCTACCCGCAGGCCAACATCGTGTCGATCGACTACGACCCGGGGGCGAGCGAGGTGAACCAGCTCAACCGGATCAAGCTGATGATCTCCACCGCGCGCCTCAACGGCCGGGTCGACCCGGCGCCCGCGGCCGCCGAGGGACTCGTCGACACCCCGGTGCGGTAGTCGCCCGCCACGTCCCGTACGCCGTCCGGGCGTTCAACGGTGCCGACGACGAACGGTGCCGACCACACGCCCGCGGGCGGGCGGGTCCCGTCGAATCCTGCGCCGGTGATAGCCATGTGCCGACCACGCGCCCGCGGGCGGGCGCAAGTAAGCCTTTTCGTAAATGCTTACCTCACGGTGCCGACCACGCGCCCGCGGGCGGGCGACTGTCGATCGATGAGATCGTCCACGAGATGCTGTGCCGACCACGCGCCCGCGGGCGGGCGGGTCTCCCCGTCGATTTCTCTTGGTGAAGTTCCCATATTCACACGCGCCCGCGGGCGGGCGGGTCTCCCCGTCGGGAAGACCAGCGGCCAAGCCGTGCCGACCACGCGCCCGCGGGCGGGCGCATCTGGCAGGACATCATCCTCACCCTGCCCGAGTGCCGACCACGCGCCCGCGGGCGGGCGACGAGCTGGGGGATGATGAGCGGCATGGACGAGGCCTGATCGTCCGGTCAGCGGACATCCGGAACAGTGGTAGTGTCAACCTCCTCGTCTCCCGGGGCTACTCGGGCGGGCTCCGGTTGAGCCGGACAGTCCGATTTGACTCGGTGGGACGGGCTCGGTAATGTTCTCCGAGTTGCCGGGCGAGAAATCGTCCCGGTGATGGCCTCGGGTCAGGGATGGTTCGGGGGCTTGGTTGATCGGTTCGTGTGGTTCGCTGAGAGGCGGATTTGACAGGGGCTGGGGGGCCGGGTAAAGTTGATCTGGTCGCCCCGAGCGGCTCCGGGTTGTTCCGGGGTGGTGAGGTGTGTGTCCGATGTTTGAGAACTCAACAGTGTGCTTTGTTTAGTCAATGCCAATGGCACTATTTTTAGTGTCGACATCACAATATGTTGTTTTGTG
>NZ_JAYFNG010000058.1:0-30081 GCF_034933565.1 Raineyella sp. | reverse complement strand
CCATCCAGTACCCTTCACCTACGGAGTGCCTTCCGCTGGGAGATCTTGAGTCGTCGCAAACCCAAGTTTCCCCTAGTGGACAGGCACTCCTCTGCATCTACCAGTCGGCGGACCCACCGTCCCATGAATGATCCGGGCTAGGCCCTCCTGAGACCGAGTGCGTTCTCTCGGCGTGCCCACGGGGCGATCTGCACCCACTGGACGACGAACACGGCACCCCAGCAGGCGACCACGACAATGGTCAGCCCGGCCCAGGGGACATCAAGGATCGGATGCCCGACGAGCAGGTTCGAGCGTGACATGAGCAGGCTGCCTGCGAAGGCAACAGGGATGAGCGCGAACACGCCCGCACAGAGCGCGAGCAGGAAGCTCTGCCAGCCCGTCAGCGCGAAGACCTGTCGCGGTGACATGCCGGCGGTACGCAGGAGCGCCTGTTCCCGGACGGCATCCCGGCCCGAGAGCGTGATGACGGCGGTGCTCGTCAGCAGGCATACGAAGCCGAACAAGCCGGTTATCACCACGATGTCGGAATAGTTGGAAGATGACTGCGGGAACCCGGCTTCGTGCATCGTCGCCTGGTACGACGGCATCACGCTGAAGATCACGCCCGCCAGTCCGATCGCGACCGCCAGTGGTGCGATCATGTTCGCATTCGTGTCGACATCGGCCTGAGCGGAACGGGTGGCCAGCACGCCGACAGCTGCGCCTCGGAACGGGCGCAGAAGCGTTCGGACGAGGGCGAGCACGACGGGAGCTAGGTCAACTCCGAGCACATAGACGCCTGCGGCGGCGAACAGGCCGGCCTGGATCGCGGCGTTCACCATGCCGGTCGCCTCGACGCCGACCTCGCGGTGAGCAGGGACAAGAGTGCCCGCCAGCACCAACGTGAGCGCGACCGCGAGCAGCAGGCCGCCGAGCACCCAGCGGGCCTGTGCTCCACCGCGTCTTCGGGGCGCCAGGCCGCGCACCGCTTCGACAGGCTCCACGTCGGCGGCGCGTCGCGACGGCAGCAACGCACCGAGCATGCACGTGGCGACTCCCAGCGCGAATGCGGCCGCCCAGGCTAGGGCCGATGGGTGGAACGCCGGCGGTTCGAACTCGCCGAGTCCACCTGGAAAGCTCACTGCCGCCATCTGATCGAACAATGGAACCGCGATGATGCTGAGGCCGATGGACAGCAGCGAGCCGGGCAGCGCTCCGGCCACGCTGGCGAGACCGACCAGGGACCAGAGGCTCCTCCGGATCTGGCATGGGCTCGCACCGGCGAGCCGCCACTGCGCGAAGGTCCTGCGGGTGCGTTCTACCGTCGCTGAGCCGACCACTGTCAGCGCGAAGAACGACAGGACGGCGACGAGGACGTAGATCGTGACCGACACGATCCCGAACGCCGCCGGGTCGAGCCCCGCGGCCGTCGCCGCGGTGATGAACCCGTCACTGTTCGACCAGACGAACTGGTTCACACAGGCGCCGATCAGCGCAGTCACTAGGCCGATCACGACGATGGACGGCACCCAGCTCCGGAAGTCACTGCGGAAGATGCGAAGGACGTGTTCCAGCATGATCAGCTGACCTTCGACGCCGCGTGGGGGACCGTGAGCTGCCGCATCCGGGCTAGGACCGCATCGCTGTCCAGACGTCCGGAGACGCCCGTAATCGAGCCATCACGCATGAACACCACCTGATCCGCCAGTGCTGCCGCATCGATGTCGTGGGTGACCATCACCACGGTCGTTCCCTGAACGGTCAGATCGCGCAGAATCCGCAGCACCAGCTGGGAGTTCACGCTGTCCAGTGCTCCGGTCGGCTCATCCGCGAAGACGATGGACGGTCGCAACAGCATCGCCCGGCACAGCGCAACCCGTTGTTGCTCCCCGCCGGACAATGCGCTCGCCGCGGTCCCGGCCTTGTCCTGCAGCCCGAACCGGGTAAGTATCGCCGTCACCTGGTCACGGGGCACTCGGCGGCCGGCGAGCTGCTCCGGCAGCAGCACGTTCTCCTCGACAGTGAGGTACGAGATCAGGTTGTACTGCTGGAAGACGAACCCGACGGTGGTGCGCAGATACTTCGCTCGCCGTTCTCGACCCAGCTCGTAGATGTCGGTGCCGTCGAGCAGCACGCGCCCCTCATCCGGACGGTCCAGACCACTCAAGCAGTACATCAGCGATGTCTTCCCGGCACCGCTCGGCCCGACGATCGCAGTGAGCGCGGCGCGCGGAAGGTGCAGCGAACAATCCCGGAGTATCCACTGGCCCGAGCCGCCGGTCCCTCCGGCCCGCCGGCTGATTCCCGCCGCCCACACAGGGGCAACCTGCACCTGATCCGTCATTCGCATGTACCTCTGCTCACCAACCGACACGGCCGCGATCCGCGGCGACACGTCCCAGCGAACCGCTCGTCGTGAGAACCCACCATGCAGAAAAGGGGATTGACACCTCCCGATGACAGTCAGCTACTACGGGGCAGACGACGCGTAGAGCGATGCTGGGGCGATCCCGGCCGGCCCGAGCTGTCGAGGTACGGCTGGGCGAGGAGCCAACCGTGAGCAGCAGGAACGCCTCCCGTACGACGGCCTGCAGGACTGCAGCAAGAGTCTTCTTCCCGTCACTGCGTGATGCTGTCGATCACGTGACGCTCGGGCGTTCCCAGGTCGGCGAACTGATCCGCAGAGACGACGAAGCCCTGATGAAAATTGCTTCTCATCAGGGCTCTTCTGTCGGGCTGACAGTGTCTGGTTTCAGGACATCGGAATGGGGTGTCTCGGGACATCGGAATAGGCGTGTCTCACGTCATCGGCATACTCCGCGGCGCAGGTTGCCGCCCTGGCATCGTCGAAGCGTCGTCTCGTGATCACCGCCGTGCTGACCGGGGCCTCGCAGTCCGAAACCGCCCGCCGCTCCCTGCAGGCCCTGATCGACGCCTTCAGCGACGACTACAACAACCGCCGGCCCCACCGATCCCTGCCCGGCCACCAGCAACACCCATAAAACGAAGAACGCCTGAATCTACAATCATAGGTTCAGGCGTCCGTGATGTCGTGACACATCACAACGTCGGGCTGACAGGATTTGAACCTGCGACCCCCTGACCCCCAGGCGTCCAGACGGCTCCAGCAAAACCGATTTCCGCGTGATTCCGGGCCGCAGGTCATGCAGCGCGCGTCACGAGACGCATGGTTTGCATGGTTCTGGTCCCCTTCTGGTCCCCCTCGTGGGCAACCTCAGTTCGCGGCCAGAGCCGCGAGAGGAGCTACGGCGGCGTGGAACCTGTTGCCCACGAGCAGCACGACGATCTTGTGTCTGGCTCTGGAGAAGACCACGTAGAGGAGCCGACTTGTTGTGGGGAACGGTTCTGATTCGTAGCCCATGAAGTCTCCCTCCCGCAACACCACGACGGTCGCGTCGGCCTCGCGTCCCTTCGTCTGGTAGAGGTTCATTAGCTGAACCTCTCGCGGGCTCAGCGCCGAGTCCGTGAGCGCCGCGTAACTCGCCTCACGGGCTTCCGCACAGATCGCTGCGACCATCTGATGGTCATCGCGGGCGCTGATCGTGCGTGCGGCTCGCGCGTACATCACCGAAAGCAGGGTGGCTGCTTGCTGCCAGGCGCCCGACTTCTGCGGTAGTCCGAGCGCGTCGTGTGCCGTCGCCGCTACCTCGATTACCTCCCGGATGGACCCGGCCTCGGAGAGACGCTCTCGAAGAGCGCTCAGGCGAGCTTGCAAGGTCGTGGGGCCTGAACCGTTCATCACCTGGTACGCGATGGGGGGCGCCTTCTGCCCACGTTGCGCGCTCGTCAGGAACACGGCTATCGCTTCGAGAACAATTCCCCAGGTGCCATCGCCGGTGTGGAACCGCGCCATCGCAGTCTGGGCGTCGAGGGCGGCGGCGAGCGCGTCACTGAGACCAGCAACTTCATGTTCGATCCCGTCGGCTTCAAGTGCATCCGAGAGAGCCGCGAGCATGTCGTTATGGTGCGTGAATACTGCCACGCCCATATCTTCCGCGGCTAGCTCGCTAACGACCCGTGCGACGTGACTGGTCTCGTCGGAGAGTGGTATTCCGTCTTGGATGACCAGTCTTTCGTCCCGGATGGCGGCCGCGATGGCCTCTGACTCGAACAGGCGTCCCCTGATGGCGTTGGCGACGGCCGGGATGATCCCGGAGGGGTCTCGGAAGGAGGTTTCTGGCAGCAGGATGGTGTTCTCTGTCCCAGCGGCCGAGCAGGCTTCATCGATGCGCTCCACTCTGACGCCGTCTTCGGCGAGGAACGTGTAGATGCACTGGTTCGGGTCGCCGAGCAGTACCAGCCTGCTGTCGCGGGCAATCAGCTGAAGGAGGTCTTGCTGCGCATCGCCGGTGTCCTGAAACTCGTCGACGATTACGAGGCCCCATCGGGTGCGAAGGTGTTCTGCGACAGCAGGTGCGGCCTGAGCGATTTCGAGTGTGAGCGGGATGAGCCTGCCGTATCCGATCTCGTGCTGGGCCAGGCCGAGCTTCTCGCGAGCGGGGCTGACGAGGACGGGGTCGCCGTGTCCGACCAGATTCCCGAATCTCCGGACCACGGAGAACGCGAGCGAGTGGAACGTCATGATGTCCACCTGGGAGCCTCGTCGGCCGAGAATCTCATTTGCACGGGAGGCGATGCGCGCCACCGAGGAACGAGAGAACGAGAGGAACAGGACCCGATCGTGGGGTTCGCTTTCTGCAACTCGTTCGAGATGGGCGTGAGCTGCGGCGAGCGCGCTGGTCGTCTTTCCGACACCCGCTCCGCCGAGCACGACAGTGAGTTCGGCCTGCGTCGCTACGACTCGCTGCTGCTCCGGGTTCTGCGGGGCGAAGGTCATGGCAGATCAGGGATGTCGATGCGTCCGAGCGTGTCGCCGCAGACTGCTTCGATCGCGGACCGCGCGATCGGCGGCTGGCGTGTCAGTGCGTGAGCCCAGGCTGCCCCTAGCCCCTGCTTCTTGATCACTTTCGTCGTGATGAGGTGGTCCGCGATGTCGTCGTCGCCGAGATCGGGTGGCAGGGTGGGCATGCCGAAGTCTTCCAGGGTCTCGACCGTCTCTCGGAGCCGATCTCCGGGTACGCCGCGGATGAGCGCGGCCTCCACGGCGGTGCGAGTGGGAAGCACGACGAGCTGTTCGACCATTCCTGCAAGGACTCCGACTGCCGGATCTTCGTGTCCTGGCTTGTCATTGTCGACGATCGCTCGGACGTGGAATCCGAGTTCAAGGGCGATCTCGGCAATGGCTGGGAGCCGGGTAACTCCTCCGTCTGACCCTGGCGGGGCGACCAGGCGGACGCCGTTAGCGGGGAGGCTGTGGTGCGGTTCGTTCGTCTTCCGGAAGAGCCGCGACGCGAGCGCGCCGTACCCCTCGACGTCGAGCGGCCCCTCCAGGAGGACAACGGTTCTCGCGCTCAGCGCGGCGAGAAGCTGCTCCAGGATGAGCCTCCGGTTGACTCGGCCCGTCTTGTCCGTGACTGCAGAGAGCTGGTGCTGTCGTCTCTCGCCGTGGCTGACCGTGAGCCGAACCAGCTCACCGGGATCGAATGCTCGTATTACCTCAGGACGGCGCGTTGTGAGGATCGCTTGCCCTGCCGTTACGTGGATGAGCCGCGCCATGTGTTCAGATGACGATGCGTCGAGGCGATCTCCGAAGTCATCGCCGATGATGACGACGCCTGATTGTGCATCTCGCGCGGCTGCGATGGCTTCAGCGGCCGAGAGCACACTCGCGAGAGTCGACCCCTGGGAACGGACGGGAAGGGCCCCGGCCGCACCCATCGAGATCGCTGGTTGAAGCGCTCTGAGGAGGGCAGCCATAGAACCGTCATCCGCCAGGAAACTGATGTCGGCGGAGTCATCGATACCGAACAGAGTCTGGGGTCCAGAATCAATGACCTTATCCAGAACGCTGGTGACCACCTCCATCTCAGAGAACGACCCGGTTGCAGCATGGACGGCCGAATCCAGATCGGTGAGGGCGCTGTCCAGGCCACCAGGGTCGGCATCAGCAAGGAGTGCTCTCAGGACTCCCTCTGCCCGCAGCTGGAGAGCCGGCGCACTGTCAACGAACTGGACAGGCAGAGCCTCACGCTCGATCCGGCTCGCTCTCTTGAACACACCGGCAGCGGGATCACTTCGCGCCGGGTAATCAACCCAGTGCTCGCCGGTGTCCGTGTCGAGGTCATATCGTGCGCGATAGCACAGACGGACGCCCAGAACCGCGTCGCCCGCGTTGCTTGGCGTGGCGATCTCCCCGGTTGCCCGGTCGAACGTTTCCAGATTCTCGCTGAGAAGAGTTTCGAGGTCCTCCCCGAGGTCGAGGAGAGTCACCTCTACCTCCGTCAAGGACTCTTCATCGCCGTCAGCAGGTCGGTAGACGTCGAGAGGATTCACGCGGGACCGAGTACTGCGGGCGTCGAGAACCCGGCGCAGGGCCTCGACAATGTCAGTGCGGCCTGCCTGCGGCTCACCTGCAAGCACCATGTTCTCTGGCACCACGAGCGCTGCATGGCGATAACCCCGGAAGCGTCCGATACGAATGCGCGCGACCCTCATTGGCTACTCCTTACAGACCCCGCGATGCAAGCTGAGCGCTCGGCTCGCAACGGGACGATGAGCGTGATTCGACGGACCTTCCCGCTCGGAACCGGCGGCTCCCGTGCCTATCTTCCCACGGACTGTGGGCAGTACCAGGCAGCGACGCAGCATGGCGATCCCGTGAGACACGCGACGACAGGTTCCTTACAAGCGTCCGAAGTGGCTGCTCGGCCTCTTCCGCCTGGTTCCGCAGTTCACGCGACCCACGCGTTACCGGCAGGCTGCATGGTTTGCATGACTGTGGTCCCGTGCCTGGTCCCCTGCCCCCGTCGGGACCTGACACGGCGTCACGGGCACCTATCGCAACCGGTTCGTGCGTTTGCGTGTCAGAGGAGCTTCGGTTGATGCGCCTCGACGTGTCTCAGCCCGATCGCGAAGCAGCGCGGCTACGGTTAGGACTGAACGACAGCTCTCGTCCGTTCGGCACCGAGGGCGTAGATCGCCGGACGGATCACCGAGACGAGGCTGGACATGGCTTACGAGCAGCTACCCATCGTGGAGGTCGAGCTGAGCCGGCTCCTGCTCGACCTGGAGAACTACCGCATCCCGACTCGTCGCGACGATGAAGCCGGAGCTTTGAAGTATCTGTTCGCTTCCGAGGACGTCCTCGGCGCGGCGCGGCTGATCCTTCGCGACGGCTACTTCGACAACGAGGTGCCGATCGTGATCGCGGCGGAGTCACAGGACGAGCCACCTTCGTATATCGTCCTGGAAGGCAACCGGCGCGTCAGCGCACTCAAGGCGCTCCACGACCCGACGATCGTGCCTGGTCACGAAGCCGAGGTCCGCTCACTGCTCAAGCGGTATGCAGTCGAGGCAGAGAACCTTCCCGAACGAATCCGTGTCATCGTGGCGCCTGATCGCGCGACCGCTGCCCCGCACGTTGCCCGATTGCATACTGGCATCTCCAAGAAGCGGTGGAGCCGCGACCAACAAGCAACCTTCTACTACTCACTCGTGGACGACCAGACGACTGTGGAGGACGTCAAGGCGCAGTACCCCGACGTCGAGGTCGCAAGGTTCATGAAGATGGCTGTGATGCGACGCTTCCTTGCCGCTGCGCCATTCTCCGATCACACCCTCCGGCAGTATGCCGCGAGCGACGACTTGGCGATGTCGGCCTTTGAGTACGCGTACCGAAGCAAGGACATCGCGGCGGCGATCGGGGCAGAGTTCGATAGAGACGGCATGTTGCTTCCTCGGTCCTCGACTCCCGAGAAGATCGCGTTGAAACTTCCAAAGAAGAAGCTCGGTGCATTGGAGTATCTAGTCGGAGAGTTTCGCGCTGGAAGGCTCAACACCCGCTCTCCGGAGCTCAAGAAGCGTGATGACGCCTACCAGCCGTTCGTGGACCGTCTCAACGGTGTACCCACTACAGCAACGCCGACACCATCACCCGCCACGCCCACACCAATGACTCCACCTGGACCGTCACAAGGTGGCAGCCACGGGATGCCTCCAACCGGTCCCGGCAGCGATACCGGCGGAGCAACGCCACCCCAGCCTGAGCCTCCGAGCGGAGCAGGAAGCCGTGGACCGAACCATCCAGACACAAAGGACACACTCGATCTGTCTGGCCTCGACTACGAGAACGCACCGCTGAACCTCAAACTGCGCTACTTCGAACTACGACGGATCAGCCTGGGAAACTTGCCTATCGCGTCCGCGATCCTATTGCGCTCAGTTCTCGAAGCCACCATCAAGGTCCATTTCGAGGGCTCCGCAACGCCCGCGACAGGCGAGTTGAGTGCGGTTTTCAAAGTGGTCGCGCAAACCTATGGCTCGGAGAAGACTATAAAATCGACCATCGGCGCCATACAGTCGGGAAACGCTCACAAACACGGCTCTATCCAGTGGTTCAATCTCATCGCGCACAGCGCAGATGCGTCGGTGACCGCGGAGGACGTTCGGCAGGCGTGGAAGGTGGTCAATCCGCTGCTCAGGCGCTTGTTGCGTCCGCCATCACAGTCTGCCCCTGCAACGCCTTGACCACACCGGCGACCGCGGGCGATGCAACGAGCAGTTCTTCGGCCTGCCCCGGATACCGCGCGGAGTAGGTCAGTTCCAAGCGGCATTGGAAGTGCTCGCGATACAGCTTCTCAATCAGTGGAGCCGTGTCATATGTCATGAGCCAGTGCGCTTTCTCAACCGTATTGACGATTGCCGCGAGAGCTGTGTGATCCCTGCCGTCGAACGCGTTGAGGTAGAGCTGAGAACCTGCCTGAACATACGGCGGATCGATGTACATAAATGCTCGATCGTCCTGAGCGTAGCGTTGGATTACCGTCCTGCCGTCAAGGTCTGAGACGGCGATCCGATCGGCCAGGCCTCCGACAGCAGTCAATCGTTCGATAAGCGTTTCACGATTGAAGCGGGCGTCAATCTTGTATTTTCCTTCCTGTCGCTGACCGCCGATGACTCCGGCGTTCAGAATCCCTGAACGGTTGGTCCTGTTCAGAAAGAAGAAGGCAAACCCCAGGCGGAGTGAATCTCGCTCATCGCGCGATCTGTAAATCTCTCGCTGCTTCTGCCATTCAGCGATCGTGAGCGGGACAGACGCAACCATATCGACGAAGTTTGCGTTGTCTCTGACCGCGGACTTCCAGAAGGCGTACACGGCGGGGTCAATGTCGTTCACGACCAGTTCTTCGACAATGCCTTCACGGAGCAGCGCAATCCCAGCTCCCACGCCACCGGCATACGGCTCGATATAGCGGGCGCGCTGGATCCCAAGGGCATCGATGATGTCACCAAAGAAGCCAGCAAGTGCCGCCTTACCTCCCGGATAGCGGAGCGGCGAAAGCGTTCCGTACCGACGTGACGCGACAACCCGCAGCCTGTCACTCATCGGGACTCCTTCCCCGCTCGATGCGCGGCGACTCGACAGCGAGCCGAGCAGAAGCGGGCATCACCTCGCCCGAGAAACGCCTGCTCGCAGCGCTCGCAGTTACGCCACGCCTTACGGCGGCGTAGGCGTTCATGACGCAACGCTCGATCAACGTCAGTGAGGCCTGCGTCGCTTAGGCGCGTGAAGTCCTGCATGTAACAGATACTACTCGTAACAACCTCGCTGAGCCATCGACACGCCGAAACGGTGCGGTACACCGTGAAGGGACGCGCCAGCCGAATGCGGCTGTGTCGTGGTCAGTGCCCTACGGCGCGGTGGCCTCGCCTGCGCGTCATCGTGAGGACGGCACTGCTTGCCGTTCGCGACGCTCCCCCGAACGGACATCGATGAGCTGGTGAGGTTGACCCCGTTCGGTGGACATCCAGATCGTCTGGTCTCTGGTGGACCGGGCAGGGAAGGATGGTCCTCATGGGGGCGAAACGGAAGAGCTATACCCCGGCCTACCGGCGCGAGGCAGCACATCTGGTGATCGATACCGGGCGGACGATCGTCGAGGTCGCCCGCGAGATCGGGGTCGGTGAGCAGCTCCTCGGCCGCTGGGTCGCGATCGAACGCGCGCACATGACCGATGAACCACCCTCGGCGCTGGACACCGACGAACGCGCCGAGCTGGAACGACTGCGCCGCGAGGTCGCCGAACTGCGGATGGACAGGGAGTTCCTGAAAAAAGCAGCGGCCTTCTTCGCAGCGGAGAACGACCCACACCGGGCCGGGCGTTCGAAGTGATCGACCAGATCACCCATGACGCGAAGAAGGCCGAAACCGCGCTGCCGACGTTGGCCAGGATGTGCGACCTTCTGGAGGTCTCCCGGTCGGGCTACTACGCCTGGCAGGCCCGCCAGACAGCGGGTCCTGGGCCGCGGGCCGCTCGCCGGACGGACCTGGCGGTCAAGATCAGGGTCGCCCACGACGCCTCCCACGGTGTGAACGGGGCACCGCGGATCACCGCCGACCTGCGCGAGGCCGGCGAGGTCGTCTCGATCAAGACCGTCGCCAAGCTCATGCGTCACGAAGGGATCCGCGGGATCAGCCCCCGGCCGTGGCACCCGGTCACGACCATCACCGACGAGGCGGTCCATCACATCCCAGATCTGGTCGAGCGCCGGTTCGACCAGGGCCGGCTGAACGCGGGGTGGACCTCCGACATCACCTACCTGAAGACGGGCGAAGGATGGCTCTACCTGGCCGGGATCCGAGATGGCCACTCCCGCCGGGTGATCGGCTACCAGTTCGCCGACCACCTCCACACCAATCTGGTCGAGACCGCTACGCCGCGCTGTCCTGTTCCGTGACCCGCCGTTGGGGGCGGACGGGGTGATCTTTCACGCGGACAGGGGCAGCCAGTACACCTCCACCCAGCTCGCCGACGTCGCGGCGGAGGTGAACGTGCGTCGGTCGGTCGGACGGACCGAAGTGTGCTGGGACAACGCCCAACAGGAATCGTTCTGGTCCACGCTGAAGACCGAGTACTACAACCGCCACACCTTCACCACCCGGGCCGAAGCCATCCACGGAGTCACCGACTGGATCGAGAACACCTACAACCGACGCCGCCGACACTCCGCCCTGGGCATGCGCTCACCGGTAACCTTCGAACAACACCACACGACCGCGGCACTCCAAGCCGCATAACGCGATGTCCACCAGACGGGGTCAACCCCAGGTCTTCCCCGGTAAGGGCGGTCTGGTGACCAAGCCGACCAAGAGCCGCAAAGAACGCCGGGTACCGATCCTCGAACCGCTCCGCCCCGTCCTGGAACGCCTCACCGATGGCAAGCAGCCGGAAGACTCGTTGCTGGTCGGCCCGAAGGGCGGCTACCTCACCACCGCGACCGTCCGCGATGCCACCGACTGGGACAGCATCGTCGCCAAGCTCGGCCTGCCCGACCTCACCCGCCACGGCCTGCGCCACACCGGAGCGACCTGGATGGCCGACGCCGGCATCCCGCTGCACGTCCTGCAAGACATCCTCGGCCACGCCTCAATGGAAACCACCCGCGGCTACCTCCACCCCGACGACCGCCACCTCGCCTCAGCAGCCGAGCAGGCCAACGCCTTCCTCTCCGCCGCCGGACAACGCAAGCAGGCTCGGCGCAGCGGCCCGTCAGCCAGGGGACTGTGATGTGCGGCGGTGCCGGTGCGAGTGGCCGCGTAGGAGTTCTGGTCCCCTTTTGGTCCCCTTATCCACAGGAAAGCGGTCGAGGCGATCTGACTGTCCACAGGCGACCGCCCTGCGCCACCCCAGGGGGACCAGAGGGGGACCACCGAAAACCACCCTCGGACATGAAGAAGCCCCGGTGAGAAACCTACTCTCACCAGGGCTTTTACGTCGGGCTGACAGGATTTGAACCTGCGACCCCCTGACCCCCAGTCAGGTGCGCTACCAAGCTGCGCTACAGCCCGTGAACCCCGGGATTCCCCGCGGTCACGAGGAGTAACCATACTACCTCCGGCCCGAAGAACGCCAATCGTGACCACGGTGTCGCCTAGGATCGGCCACGTGGCAACAGGTAACAAGGTGGCGATCGCACTCGGTGGGGGTGGGGCCCGGGGGTATGCCCACATCGGGGTCCTCGCCGAGCTCCAGGAACGTGGCTACACGGTGACCCGGATCGCCGGCACCTCGATGGGGGCGATCGTCGGGGCGCTCTACTCCTCGGGCCATCTCGACACGTTCACCGACTGGGTGTCGGAGCTCCGTACGCAGCGCGAGGTGCTCCGGCTGATGGACCCCAACCTCCGGGGCCCGAGCACGGTCAAGATCGAGCGGGTGCTGCAACGGGTCGCAGAGATCATCGCGGTCCCGCGCATCGAGGACCTGCCGATCCCGTTCACCGCGGTCGCGGCCGACCTGTGGACCCGGCGCGAGGTCTGGTTCCAGGAGGGCCCGATCAACCCCGCCATCCGGGCCTCGATCGCGATGCCCGGCGTGTTCCCCCCCGTCGTCCTCAACGGTCGGCTCCTCGTCGACGGCGGCGTCCTCAACCAGGTGCCGGTCAGTGTCCTGGCCTCCGCCCGCGCCGACATCACCATCGCCGTCACCCTCGACGGGTACGAGCCGCACCGCGGCGCGGCCCTGCCGGTGTCGACCTCGGCCGACGAACAGCCCGATGAGGAGTGGACCAGCCGGCTGCGGCACACGATGGGCCACCTGATGGAGGCGGAACCGCTGCGTACGCTCTCCTCCCTGATGGCCGGCCGCAGCCGCAGCCAGCGCTCGGAGACCAGCGCTCCCTCGGTGGAGGATCTGTTCGGCGAGCTGCCGCCGGGCCTGCGGACGACCGACGTGATGACGATGTCCCTGGAGACGATGCAGACGATCGTCCAGCGCTACCAGCTCGCATCCTTCCCGCCGGATGTCCTGGTGACGATCCCGCGCGATTCCCTGGGCACGATGGACTTCCACCGGGCCGAGGAGCAGATCGCGCTCGGACGGTGGCTGGCCGCCCAGGCGTTCGACCACGCCGGCATGGTGAGCGGCGACATCGAGGTCGGGTCCTGAGCGGACCCTGCCCATACTGGAGTCATGGGCAAGCGCGTGGACCCGACGCCGGTCCCGACCGTTCTGGCGATCCACACCGAGGCATTGACGAAGACCTACCGGGGGTCGGACATGCCGGCCGTCGCCGGCATCGACCTCGACGTGCGCGCCGGCGAGATCTTCGGGTTGCTCGGGCCGAACGGCGCCGGCAAGACCACGACGGCGGGCATCCTGACCACCCGGGTGGTCCCGTCGTCCGGCCACGCGTACGTCAACGGGATCGACGTGGCGCGCCACCCGTCCCTGGTCAAGGCGATCACCGGGATCGTGTCGCAGCAGAACACCCTCGACCGGCAGCTCACCGTGTGGGAGAACCTCTACTTCCACGGTCGTCTCTTCGGCATCGGCGCCCGTGAGTCGAGAGCGACGGCCGACGACCTGCTGGAGCAGTTCCAGCTGACCAGGTGGGCCAGCCGCTCGGTCTACACCCTCTCCGGTGGGATGGCCCAGCGGCTGATGGTGGCGCGCGCGATGTTCCACCGACCGGCCGTGCTGTTCCTCGACGAACCGACCGCGGGTCTGGACCCGCAGAGCCGGCTGGCCCTGTGGGACAAGCTGCTGGAGCTGAACCGCACCGGGCAGACGATCCTGCTCACCACGCACTACATGGAGGAGGCCGACCAGCTGTGTCGTCGCGTCGCGATCATGGACCGCGGCCGGCTGCTGGCACTCGGCACACCGGCCGATCTGAAACAGCGGGTGGCCGCGGACACCGTCGTCACGGTGCGTACGGACGGTGACACCGCCCGCGTCCTGGACGTGCTCACCCGCGGGGTCCGGGGAGTGACCGGCTCCCGGGCCCGGGACGGGGCGGTGGAGCTGCACGTGCAGCAGGCCGATCGCCTCGTCCCGCGGATCGTGCAGGCCGCCGAGCAGGCCGGGATCGACATCCGTGACCTGTCGGTGGACGAACCGAGCCTGGAGACGGTGTTCATCGATCTGACCGGGAAGGAGCTGCGCGAATGACGCGTGTCACACCTGTGCCGGGGGCGACCGCCCGTCTCCCGGGCACCCCGGCCCGCTCGGCCGTACGGTCCAGCTGGACGGCGTTGGGTGCGCTCCTGCTGCGGGATGCGGTCGTGCTGCGCAAGCACCTGTGGGAGTTCGTGCTGCGTACGCTGATCCAGCCGTTCCTGCTGTGCTTCGTCTTCCTCTACGTGTTCCCCAAGATCGGCCAGGGCGTGGGCGGCGGCCAGGGGGCGGCGGCCGAGTCCGCGTTCGCCACGGTGCTGGTGCCGGGGGTGGTGGGCATCTCGGTGATGTTCCAGGGCGTGCAGTCGATCGCGATGTCGATGGCACAGGAGTTCGGCTACACGCGCGAGATCGAGGACCGGGTGCAGGCGCCGTGCCCGATCTGGCTGGTGGCGCTGTCGAAGGTGTTCTCCGGGGCGGTCCAGGGCATGCTGTCGGCCGCCATCGTGCTGCCGATCGCCTCCGTCGTCCACGCGCCCGGGGTCAGTGCGAACCTCGACCTGCACTGGCCGGTCATCCTGACCCTGGTGCCCCTGGCCTCGGTGGCGATGGCGGGCCTGGGGCTCCTGCTCGGCACGACGTTCGAGCCGCGCAACATCGGCCTGATGTTCGGCTTCATCATCCTGCCGATCACCTTCCTCGGCGGCACGTACTACTCCTGGACGAGACTGGCGCCGGTGCAGATCGGCAGCTTCCACTGGCTGCAGACGTTGGTGCTGATCAATCCGCTGATCTACGTCAACGAGGGGATGCGGGCGGCGTTCACCGGTGGGGAGCACATGTCCCTGTGGGCCGTCTACTCGGTGATCCTCGGGTTCGGGACGCTCTTCCTCGGCCTCGGGCTGCGCAACTTCCGACATCGTGTGCTGTCCTGACCCTGACCCGTCCCCGGATCCTCGGACGGACGGTGGGTCTCGGCGGGTCGGGCGGTGGGACGAGCGGTGAGGCGTGCCCCGCCCCGGCGCCTCACCGGGCTCTGGGAGAATGGGGCGGTCGGCTGACCACAACGGAGGTGAACGTCGGGATGGGTGCCCCACCGCGAGGCTCGGCCTCGGAGCGCGCGCACGAGGCGATCCGGGAGTCGATCGTCGACGGCAGCTATGCGCCCGGCACCCTGCTGAGCGAAAACGAGCTGGCCGCGGCACTCGGGGTCAGCCGGACCCCTGTCCGGGCAGCCCTCGCCCGGCTCCGCGATGACGGCTGGATCACCATCTATCCGCAACGCGGTGCGGTGGTCAACGCCCTCGGCCCCGAGGAGATCCTCGACATCGCCAACGCCCGCCACGTGCTGGAGACCAGCGGCGTGGCCGAGGTGTCCCGTGAGGCCGCGCTCCGGATCGCGGAGGAGCTGCGGGACATCCTCGAGCAGCAACGGGCCGCCCACCGCGACCAGCGGGTCGGGGACTTCATCGAGCTGAGCATCCGCTTCCACAGCAGGTTCGTCGAGGCCGGCGGCAATCGCCACCTGATCGACTTCAGTGCCCGGCTGGCCGACCGGCAGCGCCAGCTGCTGTACAGCCAGCGGGGCACCCTGCTGGCCAGGATGCCGCACCTGATCGAGGACCACGAACGCCTGGTCGACGCACTACGTGACCGCGACGCCGACCTGTTCAGCCACCTGCTGCGCCAGCACCTGGCCACCACGCACCCGACCGTGTGACCGTACGGGCCGACCGACCCAGACGACGCGGGCGGTCACAGCATCTGACGTGGGCCCGAGCGGCCCGAGCGGTCATGGCGTACGTACGACGCGGGCGGGCGAGACGGCGCCCGCCCGGGGGGCGGTCAACGATCCAGGTGATCGGTCGCCAGCACGTGCACCGTACGGATCGCGGCGGCGGCCAGGGCGACCGCAGCGAGCACGAACAACGGCAGTGACGGCCCGAGGCTCGGCCGGACGGTCTCGAGGAACACCGGCAGACCGAAGCCGAGGTAGGTGAACACGTAGAACACCCCGATCGCGAGCCCTCGCGATGCCGGCGGAGCGAGCAGATCGACATCCACGAGCCCCTCCCGCAGGCACAGCCCGTACGCGCTGCCCAGCACGATGATCGCCACCAGGGACAACCACCAGGCCGGCGCCTGCCCGCCGGCCCCCACCAGCGTGAATCCGACCCCCGCCAGGACGGCCCCGGCCACCCCGGCGAACGGCCCCCAGGCCCGCCGCCGGGCCAGCACCTGCATCCCCACCCCGGCGCTGAACGCCAGCCCCGCGGCCAGGCCCGGCAGCACGGACGCGTACGCCGCCGGCACGTGCATCCGTCCGGGCAGGACGACGAAGCTGACCGTGGCCGAGGAGAACACCCACAGGGCCATCGGGAGCGCTGCCGCGAGCGACCGTCCGAGGCCACTCCCGCGTGCCGGTCGGGGTGGCCGGGGTGCCTGTCCCCGCGCGGCGGGTGATGAGAGCGGCGGCCGGGACGGGGCGGGGGCGGACGGACCCGGGGTGACCGTCCGGACCGCGACCCCCACGGCCAGCGCCGACAGCAGCGCGGTGATCAGGAACGGCACCGTGAGCCGGGCCGCGGGGGAGAGCCGTAGGGCCAGCAGGCCACTGGCGATCGGGCCGGTGGCGAAGCCGGCGGTGAGGATGATCCCGGCGAAGGTCGCCCCGCTCACCCCGCGCAGGTTCGCCGCCCAGGCGGTGCCGGCGCTGACGGCGAGCCCGACCCCCACACCGACGACCAGCCGACCGGTCAGGATGCCGGGCTCGGCATGCCAGCAGGCCATCAGCAGGTTGCCGGCCGCTGCCGTGGCGGCACCGGTCACCACGACCCGACGCGGGCCGATCCGGTCGGCGAGACCGCCACCGCTGAGCAGGCCGGGCAGCAGTCCGATCGCGTAGATCCCGAAGGCCGCGTTGACGAACACGCTCGTCAGGTGCTGCTGGGCCCGCAGCACCGGCAGCATCGAGGCGAAATGGTTCGCGGCCCAGCCCGAGCTGAACAGCAGCAGCGCCACCGACGCGAAGACCCGATCGGTCGGTGCGACCGCCGTGCCGGTGGGGGGACCGGCGATGGGACGAGCAGCGGTGGTGGGACGGGCCTCAGGACTCATGACAGCACCTTTCACCTCTGGGATCCCAGCTAGGGTACAAGAAGGTGGCGTGGCGTCCAGTGGTTTCCCGGGCCATGGCTGTTCGAGGCGATGACGGTCCGAGGCTACGGCCGGCCGGGCTTCACATTGCCGGGCCCGAAGCCGGCCGGGCCACCGGTGACCTCCTCGGCCCGGTCCGCCCGCCGGGCCCGGCCCCGGGCCGGCAGCGGAAGCCGGTACAGCCAGGGCGTCCACGGCTGGAGCGCCGTCATCACCAGGCAGGCGGCGAACACCACGGTGAAGGACAGCAGCGTCGAGGTGGCGTCACCGAGGTGACGGCGCAGGATCGCCCCGGAGACCGGGACCATCAGGGCGGTGTGGACGAGGTAGGTGACCATCGAGTTGCGGCCGATCCACTCCAGTACGCGGACCGGCGCCACCCTCGGCAGCCGCGCGGCCAGCCAGATCGCGGCCAGGATCCCCGCCAGCGAGATCGCGGCGTTCTCCGGACGGTAGGGCACGTAGAGACCGCGGGGCACCTGGGCCAGTGCGCCGACCAGCGCCAGGACCGCGGCGGCCGCGGCCCATCGGGCCGGGGCCCGCAGCCACCGGTCGAGCACCGGGGAAAGGGTGGCACCCAGGAAGAAGAACGAGCCGTACCAGGCGTACGTGGCCAGAACGGTCGAGGTGTCCTGCAACGGGCCGGCGACCAGGACGAGCGGCACGGCGGTGAAGGCCGGCGGCAGCGGCCGCAGCACGAGGGCCAGGCCGTAGCAGCAGGCCAGTGCCTGGAGGAACCACAGGTTGGTCCCGGTGGTCAGGAAGCTCCCCGGATCCGCCTTGGCCTGCGGGGTCAGGATCGCCACCATGACAATCATCCAGACCAGCCACGGCCAGAGGATCCCGCGGGCCTTGCCGCGGAGGTAGCGGCGGGCGCCCTTGGCCAGCGAGTGCTCCAGCAGCAGCCCGGAGAGGGCCATCAGGACCGGCATCCGGAAGGGCCGCAGCAGGGCGTCCAGGACGGTGCCGTACTCGCCTCCGGTGTAGAGCCCGGCGTGGAACATCACGACCAGCACCATGGCGATGCCGCGCAGCAGGTCCATCCAGGTCCGCCGGTCGTCGGTCGGTGGATGGCTCATGGTGTCCGGAGTGTACCGGGAGGCCGACCCGCCGCCGAATCCTCCACCGCCGTATCCGTCAGCCACCGACTCCGCCCGTCGGCGGATCCGCCCGGCGGCGCATCCGTCAGCCGGCGGATCCGATCACCCGGGCCCAGGGGTCTCAGTGGCGGAACGACTCCGTGTGGCTCGGGTCGGGCGGGAGCCGTTGCGGGAGCCCCTGGAGGTAGGTCGTCGCCCGCCGGAGGTCCTCGAGGAACAGGTCGGCCAGGTCCCGGCCGAAACCGTTGCGCACCACGATCCGCAGCCCCGACACGTCGGTCAGGTCGGCGGGCAGCGCATAGGCCGGCACCTGCCACCCGCGCTCCCGCATCCTGGCCGACACGTCGTGGACGGTGTAGTTGGTCACCTCCGGGCGCAGCCGGAAGAAGAAGACCGGCAGTTGCGAGCCGTCGCTGAGCAGCTCGTACGGGCCCATCGTGGCGATCTGCCCGGACAGGTACATCGCGGTATCGCGACACGCCTGCTGGATCGCCCGGTACCCCTCCCGTCCCAATCGGAGGAAGTTGTAGTACTGCGCGATCACCTGTGAGCCCGGGCGGGAGAAGTTCAGCCCGAAGGTCGGCATGTCGCCGCCGAGGTAGTTGACGTGGAACACGAGGTCCTCGGGCAGGTCCTCGGGCGTCCGCCAGATCACCCACCCGACCCCGGGGTACACCAGTCCGTACTTGTGACCCGAGGCGTTGATCGACCGGACCCGCGGCACCCGGAAGTCCCATTCCAGGTCGGGGTCGAGGAACGGGGCGACGAACCCGCCCGAGGCCGCATCGACGTGCACGGGGATGTCGGGGCCCCCGCCGGCGGCCAGGGTGTCGAGCGCCCGGGCGATGTCCTGGACCGGCTCGTACGATCCGTCGAACGTGGAGCCGAGGATCGCCACCACACCGATGGTGTGGTCGTCGACCAGCGCCAGGGCCTCGGCGGGGGCCAGATGCAGCCGGCCCTCCTCGACCGGCGCGTAGCGCGGCTCGACGTCCCAGTACCGGCAGAACTTCTCCCAGACGACCTGCACGTTGATGCCCATCACCAGGTTCGGCCGGTCGGCGGGCAGACCGGCGGCGGTGCGTCGCTGCCGCCAGCGCCGCATCATCGCCAGCCCGGCCAGCATGACCGCCTCGCTCGAGCCGGTCGTCGAGGTACCGGTCGCGGCCTCGTGCGGTGGCGAGTTCCACAGATCGGCGACGATCCGGACGCAGCGGCCCTCGATCGCCGCGGTCTGGGGGTACTCGTCCTTGTCGATCATGTTCTTGTCGAGGGTCTCGCCGAAGAGCCGGTCGGCCTCGTCGTCCATGAAGGTCGTGACGAAGGTCGCCAGGTTCTGGCGGGCGTTGCCGTCGAGCATCAGCTCGTCGTGGACCAGTCGGTAGGCGACCCGGGGGTCCATGCAGTCGTCCGGCAGCTGGTCCTTGGGGATGCCGGCGAGCTCGTTGGGGAGGGCGAAAAGAGGCCTGTTCTCGACGCGATCCGCGTCGATGCCGGTGCGGTGGACAGCCATGGACCTACCGTAGCGGTGGGACCGTCGGCGGTCCCGGAAGCAGGAAACCCTCCGGGCCCGGCAGAGCTCGGGGCCCCGGCAACGGAGCCCCGAGCTCCGAGCAACGGACCCCGGAGGGCCGAGCGGGAGAGCCCGGAAGGCCGAGCAACGGAGCCCAGGACGCGAGGGGTGGACACCCATGGTGACGTACGTGGTCGAGGTGGAGGATGAGGCCGCGACCCGGCTCTCCCTGGTCGGCGGCAAGGGGGCCGGCCTCGCCGCCCTGGTGCGGACGCCGGGCGTACGGGTCCCGGCCGCCTTCTGTGTCACCACCGAGGCGTACCGCGCCGTGCTGGCGGCGGCGGCACTCGATCCGCTGCTGGACCGGCTGGCCGGGCTGGCCGCCGATGACGGTGCGGCCATCGCCGCAACCAGCGCCGCGATCCGTACGGCGCTCGAGGCGACGCCGATCCCGGCCGAGGTGGTCGAGCAGATCGACCGGCACCTGGCGGCACTGGGGGACCGGAGCCCGGTCGCGGTGCGGTCCAGCGCGACCGCCGAGGACCTCCCGTCGGCCTCCTTCGCCGGGCAGCAGGAGAGCTACCTGAACGTCCGTGGCCGCGCGGACGTGCTCCGCTCGATCAGCCGCTGCTGGGCCTCGCTGTTCACCGAGCGCGCGGTGACCTACCGCCTGCGGAACGGCTTCGACCAGCGCGGCGTCGAGCTGGCCGTCGTGGTCCAGCAGATGGTGTTCCCCGAGGCGGCCGGAGTCCTGTTCACGGCGGACCCGCTGACCTCCGACCGGAAGGCATGCTCGGTCGACGCGAGCTTCGGACTGGGCGAGGCCGTGGTGTCGGGGCTGGTGGACACCGACCACTACCTGGTCACCGACGGTCGGATCGTCGACCGACGGGTGGCCGCCAAAAGGACCGTGGTCCGGCCGCTGGCCGGCGGGGGGACCGGGACGACGACGGTCGATCCCGGCCGGCAGACCCGGCCGGCGCTGACCGACGACCAGGTCCTCCGGCTCGCCCGGCTGGGCCGGACGATCGAGGCCCATCTCGGCCGGCCCCAGGACATCGAGTGGTGCCTGGTCGACGGTGACTTCTGCGTGGTCCAGAGCCGGCCGATCACCACCCTGTTCCCGCTGCCCGATCTCCCCGCCGGCAGCGCCCGGGTGTACATGTCCTTCGGCCACCAGCAGATGATGACCGACGCCATGACGCCACTGGGCCTGTCGTTCTTCGTCGCCCAGTTCGAGGAGGACGCGCTGCCCACCGTCGAGGTCGCCGGACGGATCTTCCTGGACCTGTCACACGATCTGGCCTCCCCGATCGGACGCCTCACCCTGCGCCTGGTGATGGGCGGCATCGATCCGATCATGCTGAACGCGATGAAGGTCCTGATCCGGCGCAGGGCCTTCATGAGATCCCTACCGCGGGGGCGGCGCTACTTCAGCATGGGCTCGGGCTACTTCACCTGGCGTCTCCCGGTCGAGGCGATCAGGGCCTACCGCGGCAACGATCCGGACCTGGTCCCCGCACTCATGGCGGAGCGCCGGGCCCGGCTCGAGGCCACGCGGCGTACCGTCGAGGGCCTGAGCGGCGAGGCCGTGTTCGACGCCATCCGGCAGGACTTCCGGCAGCTGAAGCAGGACATCCAGGACCCCCGGGGCATGGGGATCATCTACGCCGGGATCGTCGCCCAGGCGCTGGTCGACCGCACCGCCCGGCGAACGCTGCGGGACAAGGCGGCGGGCACCGTGCTCGCCCGCGCGGTGGCCCATGACGTCACCGCGGAGATGGGGGTCGCCCTGCTCGACGTCGCGGACGTCGTCCGGGGCCATCCGGAGGTGATGGCCGGGCTGGCCCGTCTCGGCGACGCGGACTTCTTCGACCGGCTGGAGCGCCTCGAGGGCGGGCCGGAGACGGCCGCCGCGATCCGGGGGTTCCTCGACCGGTACGGCATGCGGTGCGCCGGGGAGATCGACATCACCCGGCCGCGGTGGAACGAGCAGCCCACGGCCCTGGTGCCGATGATCCTCAGCGCCGTACGTACCCTCGGGCCGGATGCTCGGCAGGGCTTCACCGAGGCGGCGGTCGAAGCGGCCGACGCGAAGGAACGAGAGCTGCTCGACCGCATCCGTCGGCAGCCGGGCGGGCGGCGGCGGGCGAGGCGCGTCGCCCGTACGATCAGCCGGATACGCAACCTCGCCGGCTATCGGGAGTACCCGAAGTACCTGATGGTCGGGCACTACTGGATGATCAAGCAGGCCCTGATGCGGGAGGCCGACGGGCTGGCGCGCGAGGGGGTCATCGAGGCTCCGGACGACGTCCGGTTCCTGACCCTCGACGAGTTCCGCGAGGCCGTCCGGACCCGACGGGTCGACGGCGCGGTGATCGCGGCCCGACGGGCGCGGTTCGCGCTCGACGCCAGGTTGACCCCACCGCGGGTGATGACCTCCGAGGGGGAGGTGTTCACCGGCGGCTACGACACCAGCCGGATGCCGGCCGGAGCTCTCCCCGGCATCGCCGCCTCGCCGGGCACCGTCGAGGGCCGGGCCCGGGTCATCCTGTCGATGGAACAGGCCGATCTGGAGCCGGGGGACATCCTCGTCACCACCTTCACCGACCCCAGTTGGACCCCGGCTTTCCTGAGCATCACCGGGCTGGTCACCGAGGTCGGCGGCCGGGCCACCCATGGTTCGGTGATCGCCCGCGAGTACGGGCTGCCCGCGGTCGTCGGGGTGGAGAACGTCACCCGACTGATCCCCGACGGGCGACGGATCCGGGTGAACGGGACCGAGGGGTACGTACAGCTGCTCTGAGTCCACGGAGGCACCTGCAGGTTCGGAGGCACCCGCAGGTTCGCTGAGCCAACGGGGCACCTGCGGTCCCTCTGATGTACGTCCACATCCTCCGTGGCCGGGCGGTGCCGGGGGCGCGACCGAGCGGGTGGGCCCTCAGCCCAGCCGGTGGGTCCGCTGCCCGGGGTGGGGCCGGTCGAAGCGGCACCGTTCGACGAGGTAGCTGCCGAAGGAGTCCCGGGTGATCGTCCAGTCACCGCGGCTGGCCGGCCGACGCACGGAGGCCTCCCACCACCGGGCGACCCTGATCAGCGCAGTCGGGGGCACCACCCGATGGAGCGAGGGGAGCGGGACGTCCCAGTCGACGCCGCTGGGGCCGATCCGCCACTCGTCGACGCGCGGATGCTCCAGGAGCACCGAGGTCGAGACGGCGATGGCGCCCGGGTCGGACGAGGCGGCCAGGCCTGCGAAGAACTCTTCCACATCGACGCCCTTGTCGGTGTTCACGAGTTGCCTCCGTTCTGGGTCGGTCGGGGCGTACGCCGCCGACGGTTGTCGCTCGGCGGAGCGGACGACGTCCAGAGCGACCGGCGCCCCGGCACACCGTTCTCACAGATCACTGTGTTACCGATCACACCGGCGGTACGACTCGACTCCACCGACACGTACGTCCATTGTCGTCACCGAGGGCCGAGCAACGGAAAACACCGTTCCGACCCTGGATCGGGCCGCTGCGGACCGGCCCGGGGTGAGGTCCGTGAACCACGGGAGCCCCGCCGGTCCGAGGACCGGCGGGGCTCCCGCGCATCTGCGACGGTGGCTCTCAGCTGGGGCAGCGCTGTCGGACGGACCACCGTCGTCGGACGGGTCGACCGTCGGACGGATCAGGCCGTCAGACGAGTCCGTGGGCGGCCTTGAACTCCCGACGCCGCGCATGCAGGATCGGCTCGGTGTAGCCGGACGGCGACCGGGTGCCCTCGAGGGCCAGGTCACGGGCGGCGCACCAGGCGATCGAGTCCTCGTACGATCCCTCGGGGGTGGACGGCGTCATCGGCAGGTAGTCCGGGTCGGCCGCGTTCTGCTGGTCCACGACCACCGCCATCCGCCGGAACGCGTCGACGACGAACTCCGCCGACACCACGTCGTGGTGGATCCAGTTGGCCAGCATCTGCGAGCTGATCCGGCAGGTCGCCCGGTCCTCCATCAGGTCGACGTCGTTGATGTCGGGCACCTTGGAGCAGCCCACACCCTGCTCGATCCAGCGCACCACGTAGCCGAGGATCGACTGGCAGGAGTTCTCCACCTCCCGGCGCTTCTCCTCCGCCGTCCAGTCGGTGCTCGGGGCGAGCGGGATGTCCAGCAGCCCCGCCAGCGTGGCGCGCCGGCCCTGCTGCAGGATGTCGGCCTGACGCTCCCACACGTTCACATCGTGATAGTGGGTGACATGCAGGGTCGCGCCGGTCGGCGAGGGCACCCAGGCGGTGTTCGCACCGGCCGCAGGATGGGCGATCTTCGTGGCGAGCATGTCGGCCATCAGCTCGGTCATCGCCCACATGCCCTTGCCGATCTGGGCCCGGCCCGGCAGGCCGCAGGCCAGGCCGACATCGACGTTCCAGTCCTCGTAGTTCGTCATCCAGGTGGCCGACTTCATCTCCGCCTTGCGGATCATCGCTCCGGCGGCCATCGATGTGTGGATCTCGTCGCCCGTACGGTCCAGGAACCCGGTGTTGATGAAGATGATCCGGTCGGCGGCCTGCTCGATGCACGCCATCAGGTTCACCGTCGTACGGCGCTCCTCGTCCATGATCCCCATCTTGATGGTGTTGCGCTCCAGTCCGAGGACGTCCTCGACGGCGGCGAACAGATCCGAGGTGAACGCCACCTCGGCCGGGCCGTGCTGCTTGGGCTTCACGATGTAGATCGAGCCGGCCCGCGAGTTCGCCCGCTGGTTGGTGGGCTCCAGGCCCGGCATCGCGCACAGGCTGGTCACCAGCGCGTCGAGGATGCCCTCGGGCAGCTCCTCGCCGTGCTCGTCGAGCACCGCCGGCGTGGTCATCAGGTGCCCGACGTTGCGGCACAGCATCAGCGAGCGCCCGGGCAGGCGGACCTCCGAACCGTCCGGCGCCGACCAGGTCGGGTCCGCCGCGAGGGTACGGGTGAACGTCCGCCCGCCCTTCTCCATCACCTCGGCGGCCGAGCCGTCGTTGAGTCCCAGCCAGTTGCGGTAGCCGACGACCTTGTCCGGGCCGTCGACCGCCGCCACCGAGTCCTCGAAGTCCATGATCGCGGTGATCGCGGCCTCCAGGACGATGTCGCTGATGTGGGCCCGGTCCGCCCGGCCGATCGGGCTGTCGAAGTCGAACCGGATGTCGATGTGCAGCCCGTGGTGGCGCAACAGGATGCTCTTCGGCGCCCCCGGGGCCCCGGTGAACCCGGCGAAGGCGTCCTCGTCCACCGGGCCGACGATCTCCCCGGAGCGCAGCGTCGCCCGGAGCCGCTGCCCGGCCCGGTACTCGACCACATCGGCGTGCGAGCCCGAGGTGAGCGGGACGGCCCGGTCCAGGAAGGCCCGGGCCCAGGCGATCACCCGCTGGCCGCGGAGCGGGTTGTAGCCCGGCCCGCGGGTGGCGCCGTCGGCCTCGCTGATGGCGTCGGTGCCGTAGAGGGCGTCGTACAGCGACCCCCACCGGGCGTTGGCCGCGTTGATCGCGAACCGGCGGTTCATCACCGGCACGACCAGCTGCGGGCCGGCCACCTGGGCGATCTCGGTGTCGACGTTGCGGGTCCTGGCCCGGACCCCCGCCGGTTCGTCGAGGAGGTAGCCGATCCGGCGCAGGAAGGCCTGGTAGTCGGCCGGGTCGGGGGTGCCCGGGTGCTCCCGGTGGTACTGGTCGAGCGTGGTCTGCAGCCGGTCACGCTCGGCCAGCAGGGCCCGGTTGCGGCCGGTGAACCCGCGGAACACCCGCACGAAACCGTCCCAGAACCGCGCCGGGTCGACCCCGGCGCCCGGCAGCGCCTCACGGTCCAGGAACTCGACGAGCCGGCGGTCGACCAGCAGGTCACCGATCGGCTCATGGGTGTCGTCGGCGACCCCGGCCGGGGATCCTGTCGCGGTCGTCATGCCCTTCGTGGTGTCCGATGTCGCGCCGGTCGATGTGTGCACGGTCGAGGTCGTCATGGCGGTCTCCTCTCTGCTTCTCTGCGGGTGTGGTGGGGATCAGAACTGGGCGGTCTCGGTGGAGTCCTTCAGCGCCGTGGTGGAGCTGTCGGGGTTGACCACCGTGGCGATGTCGTCGAAGTAGCCGGTGCCGACCTCGCGCTGGTGCTTGGTGGCGGTGTAGCCGCGCTCCTCGGCGGCGAACTCGCGCTCCTGCAGCTCGACGTAGGCGGTCATGCCCTCGCGGGCGTAGCCATGGGCCAGGTCGAACATCGAGTGGTTGAGGGCGTGGAAGCCGGCCAGGGTGATGAACTGGAACTTGAAGCCCATCGCGCCCAGCTCGCGCTGGAACTTCGCGATCGTGACGTCGTCGAGGTGCTTCTTCCAGTTGAACGACGGCGAGCAGTTGTAGGCCAGCAGCTGGTCGGGGTGCTCGGCCTTGATCGCCTCGGCGAACTTCCGGGCCACCGCCAGGTCCGGGGTGCCGGTCTCCATCCACAGCAGGTCGGCGTACGCGGCGTACGCCTTGCCGCGGGCGATGCAGGAGTCGAGGCCGTTGCGGACCTTGTAGAAGCCCTCGGCGGTGCGCTCCCCGGTGAGGAACTCCTGGTCGCGCTCGTCCACATCGGAGGTGATCAGGGTGGCCGCCTCGGCGTCGGTGCGGGCGATGATCACCGACGGGACGTCGGCGACGTCGGCCGCCAGCCGGGCGGCGTTGAGGGTGCGCTCATGCTGCTTGGTCGGCACCAGGACCTTGCCGCCCAGGTGGCCGCACTTCTTCTCCGAGGCCAGCTGGTCCTCCCAGTGGACGCCGGAGGCACCCGCGGCGATCATCGCCTTCATCAGCTCGTACGCGTTGAGGGGGCCGCCGAAGCCGGCCTCGGCGTCGGCGACGATCGGGACCAGCCAGTCCTCGACCGTACGGATGCCCTCGGAGTGCTCGATCTGGTCGGCGCGCAGCAGGGCGTTGTTGATCCGGCGGACGACCTGCGGGACCGAGTTGGCCGGGTAGAGCGACTGGTCGGGGTAGGTGTGGCCGGAGAGATTGGCGTCGGCCGCGACCTGCCAGCCGGAGAGGTAGATGGCCTTGAGGCCGGCCTTGACCTGCTGGACCGCCTGGTTGCCGGTCAGGGCGCCGAGCGCATTGAGGTAGTCCTCGGTGTGCAGCTTCTCCCAGAGACGCTCCGCGCCGCGGCGGGCGAGGGTGTGCTCCTCCTGCACGGTGCCACGGAGCCGGACGACGTCCTGGGCGGTGTAGTCACGCTTGACGTTCGCCCAGCGGGGGTTGGTCTTCCAGTCGTACTGGATGAGTTCGGCAGAGGTGGAGCTCATGGCGATGTCCTTCGGGTCCTCGGGCCGGCGTCCTTGCTGCGCGCCCTGGTGGCTCCACCTTGCGTGATCTGCACCACACTCTTCCAGAGGATTTCCTGGAAAGAAATGCAGAACTTCCGGTATCGTCAACTCTGTGGTTGTCAACGACGATGGACCCTCGGCCTCCGATGCCCGGGAGGAGCCTTTCGATCCCTTTTCCCTGGGTCGGCGGCTGCGCCACCTGCGCAAGGAGCGCAACCTGACCCTGGCACAGGTCGCCGAGCGCTCCGGCGTCGCCTCCTCGCAGCTGTCCCTGCTGGAGAACGGCAAACGTGAGGCGAAGCTGTCCCAGCTGCAGCGGATCGCCCGGGTGTACGACGCGACGCTGGAGGACCTCACCGCCCCGGTGCCGAGCCGACGCGCCCAGTTGGAGATCGAGCTCGAGCACTACATGCGCTCCTCACTGGCCCTTTCCCGCGGGCTCCCTCAGGTGCGGATCTCCCCGCGGATGTCGATGGACGTCCTGGAGGCTCTTGTCGGTCTGCACCGGGAGCTGGCCCGCGACGCCGCCGAACGGGTCGCCACACCGGAGGAGGCCCGCCGCGCCAACTCCCAGCTCCGCGACGAGATGCGGGCCCGGGACAACTACTACGGCGAACTGGAGGCGGAGGCGGCGAAGCTGCTGAAGCGGGTCGGCTATGTCTCCGGACCGCTGTCGCAGCACCTGATCGGCGAGATCACCGCACACCTCGGCTTCCGGCTGCACCATGCCGACGACCTGCCGCACTCGACCCGCTCGGTCACCGACCTGAGGAACATGCGGATCTATCTGCCCACCGCGGGCATCGGCGACCACGACCCCAAGTCGGTGCTGCTGCAGGCGCTGGGTCACCACATCCTCGGCCACACGCCGCCGACCGACTACGGCGAGTTCCTGCGCCAGCGGGTGGAGACGAACTACTTCGCCGCCGCCCTGATGATGCCCGAGGAGCCGGCGGTGCAGTTCCTCCAGGAGGCCAAGGGCCGCCGCGAGCTGGCGGCCGAGGACCTGCGCGACGCCTTCGCGGTCAGCTACGAGGCCGCCTGTCACCGGTTCACGAACTTCGCCACCCGCCACCTCGGCATCCAGGTGCACTTCCAACGGGTGCATGAATCCGGCACCATCTACAAGGCGTACGAGAACGACGGGGTGACCTTCCCCAAGGACAACCTGGGTGCGATCGAGGGCCAGCTGGTGTGCCGCTTCTGGACCTCACGACAGGTCTTCGACGTACCGGACAAGTTCAACGCGTTCGACCAGTACACCGACACCCCCGACGGCACCTACTGGTGCACCGCCCGGGTCGACCGGACCGGTGCGGGTGGCGCCTATTCGACCAGTCTCGGCGTGCCGTACCGGGACTCCAAGTGGTTCCGCGGCCGCGACACGAAGGAACATTCGGTCTCCCGCTGCCCCGACGTGACCTGTTGCCGCCGGCCGTCCTCGGCACTGACCCAGCGCTGGGGGACGTACGCCTGGCCGAGCGCCCGGACACACGCGCACCTGCTCGCCGCCCTGCCGCCGGGTACCTTCCCGGGCGTCGACGACGTGGAGGTCTACCAGTTCCTCGACGCGCGGTCGGGACCGGCGGACTCCTGAGGCCACCACCACCCCGAGCCTCGCCGTCGGACAGCCCGAGGTGACGGGCCGAGGCGACAGGCCGGGGGAGGGAGCCGACGATACCGGGACACACACCCCATTTGTATGAACAAATATTTGACTTCGTACTGTCATTGGTGTTTATTTGTCTCGTGGCCATCAGCTGGGCGGCATCGGCGCCACCCACGCCACCGACCCAGGAGCTTCAGGTCCATGAATGACACGGCGTACCTCGACACGACGCTCGTAGCAGGCCCACTGTTGGAGGCCGCACAGACCACCCCGACCGCACTGTGGAACGACTCGTCCGACCTGGACGAGCTGCGCAGGTCCATCGCGTTCGGCGGCGTGGGAGCCACCTGCAACCCGGTGATCGCCTACACCACGATCTCCCGGCACCCCGAGGTGTGGAACGACCGGATCCGCGCCATCGCGGCGGCCCACCCCACCTGGGGGGAGTCGACGATCGGCTGGCAGGCGGTCAAGGACATGTCGGTCGAGGCAGCCCAACTGCTGGAGCCCATCTTCGTCGAACACCACGGCCGCAACGGCCGTCTGTCGGTGCAGACCGACCCGCGCCTGGCCCGCGACGCCGACGCGATCGTCGCCCAGGCAGTGGAGTTCAGCGAGCTCGCGCCGAACATCGTGGTGAAGATCCCGGCGACGCAGGTCGGCATCGCGGCGATCGAGGAGGCCACCCGCCGTGGCGTCTCGGTCAACGTGACCGTGTCCTTCTCGGTCGCCCAGGCCGTGACCGCCGCGGCGGCGATCGAGCGCGGCCTGGCCGCACGCGAGGCCGAGGGCCACGACACCTCCGCCATGGGCCCGGTGGTGACCATCATGGTCGGCCGGCTGGACGACTGGATCAAGCAGGTGGTCGCCCGCGACAAGATCTTCCTCGACCCGTCCGCGCTGGAGTGGGCCGGTGTGGCCGCCTTCAAGCACGCCTACCGGATCTTCCAGGACCGTGGGTACCGCGCCCGGCTGCTGTCCGCGGCCTTCCGCAACGTGCACCACTGGGCCGAGTTCGTCGGTGGCGACGTGGTGGTCTCCCCGCCGTTCAAGTGGCAGGCCCTGATCAACGCGTCGGACTACCGGGTCGTGCCCCGGATGGACGTCCCGGTCGACCCGCACTACCTCGAGCAGCTGCGGCGGGTGCCGGAGTTCGTCCGCGCCTATGAGGTCGACGGCATGACGCCGGCCGAGTTCGACGAGTTCGGGCCCACCCGCAAGACGCTGCGCCAGTTCCTCGCCGCGGACGCCGATCTCGACGCCCTGGTGCGGGACATCCTGATCCCGGCCCCCTGAGGCTGCCGGCTTCCCCTCCCCGTACGCCCCCGCCGGCCCGTCCCAGGAGCGGTCACACTCCTGCGTCCCACGACCCTGCGTCCACCGGCACTGCACAGTCACCGGACGGGTCGGCGAGCGGGTCGGACGGGGAGGGGACAGGCGTGGGCCC
>NZ_JAYFNG010000057.1:0-2210 GCF_034933565.1 Raineyella sp. | reverse complement strand
CGATCGCCAGCAAGTCGGGCGTCGCGGCCTGCCCCTCCGTCATCACGGTCTTCTCCACCGGAACCAGTTCCGGCGGCGGCGCCTGGATCGTCCGCCCCGGCCGACGGGCACGGAACTGAGCCCTCCGGCGCTGACGCAGGGCGGCCAACAGCCCAGCAGCGAGGACCCCACCCGCACCGGTGAGCCCGACCAGCAACCACGGGGCCGGCGCCTCGGCGACCCGATCGGACGCCGCACTCACAGGCTTCTCGTCGCTGCTCGCGTCCGAGGCCACCGTCGCCGAGACAGACGGCGAGGGCGCCGCCGGGGCGCTCGATGGGGCGACGGGTACAGGGACGACCCCGCCGGTCGCAGGCGACGTCTCGACCACCGGGGTCGGCGTTGCGGTCACGGGCGGAGCGGAGGCGTCCGGCGGCGGCGACGAGTCTTGGGGTGTCGGCTCGCCTCGATCGGGATCTACGGAGGTTGACGGCTCGGGCGTGGCCTCCGCAGCGGCCGGGATAAGAAGCTGCCAGCCGGGGAGGATGAGGTCCGGGTCGGTCAGGCGACGGCCGTCCGGCTGCCGAATCCCCCTTGAGGCCTCGAAGATCCGTGGCCACGCCTCTGCGTCGTCGAGGTGCTGCTGGGCGATCTCGCTCAGCGTGTCGCCCTTGACCACTGTGTATAGGGAGTGTGCGCGGTCGGACGTTGCCGTGTCCTGTCCGGCGTTGACCTGCGCCGCTGCGGGCAGGGTGAGCACCCAGCCGGGTCTGAGGAACTGTGCCTTGCCCCGGAGGAGATCGTTGTTGAGCTTGAGGATCTCGTGGTAGCGGCTCCCGGACCCCAAGTGGTGCTCAGCGATCGACCACAGGGTTTCACCTCGTTTGACCGTGTGCGTGAGGGGGTCGGGGGCGGTCTCGACGAGCGCGGTGGCTCTGGACGGCGTTCCCGCGGACGCTGACGGCCCCGGGATCACGGTGGACGTTGCTGTGGCCACAGGGCTCGGGCTGTCCGGGGTCGCGGATGCAGTCTCGATCCCCGTGGCGGGCACCGCGATGAACAGGAGCAGCGCTGCTGTCACGAGCCGGCGGGCCGGCGCCTGCGACCACCGTAGCCCGGGCGACTTGGGTGCCTCCAGGCCCCGGATGGCTGCGATTGTCTCCGTGAGGATCGTGAGGGCAAGCAGTCCCCACACAACCCAGGCCGCGCCTTTCAAGATCAGCACCGTCAGGTGACCGTCATCCGGACTCGTGAGCGCCGCCCACCACCCGTCCAGGCCGGACGGAGTCGGCCCCCACCCGAGGGCCAGCAACACCGCAGGAAGCCCCACGAGGAGGGCAACGAGCGCGACGAAGGCAGCAAGTCCGACCAGACGAGGGTGACGAGGCGGTGGGTTCATCGGGGAGCTCCGTTCACGACGCGCGACAGCAGGATGGTGGCGTCGCCGCTGACCGTCTTCGGCCCGATGCCTGCGGTCCCGAGGAACTTCGGCTGGTAGACGATCGTGACGTGCACCGACAAGGTGGTCGGTCCGGTGATGCTGACGCTGCCGTCGACGCCGGCGGCATGGAGGTAGGCCGCTGCGGCCGTGCGGGCGGCGGCGGTGTCGATCTGCGGGGACTGGCCGCGCATGATCTGGCTGGCCTGCACCTGGTTCGCGGCCGTTCGCCCCGCCTGCTGGGCCAGGTCGTGAGCCCTCTGTTGGGCGTTGACCTGTCCGGTGAGGTCGACGGTGATGCCGATCACGAGAGTGAGGATCAGGGCGATCAGCACGCCCCACACCGTGACCGAGCCTCGTTCATCGCGATGCCTCATCATCGCCCCCTGAACACATCGAGCGGACTCGTGACCGTCGCGCTGACGACCCGGTCCGGGAGGCCCGGCAGTGCCAGCTCCGACAGTTCCACCGTGCAGCTCACCGTCGCCGCGACGTTGGCGGGCGTGCCCACGGGTGTGGCGAACCCCGAGGTGTCGAGGGTGACCGTCATCGACGCGCAAGCCAGCCCCTGGTTGGCGAGGGTGGCGCGTGCCGCCGCCACCGCCGACGTCTGGGCGGCGCCAGCAGTGCGGGCGATGGACGCCGCGCGTGCGGCGTCCGCGGCTGCCTGCTGGACGCTGCCGTGGGCCATGGCCACCCGCCCGCCGGCCACGGCGAACAGCAGCAGGAGCATGAGCGCCGGCACCAACAGGACCAGTTCGATCGCCGCGGAACCCCGCTCATCGGCGGCCGC
>NZ_JAYFNG010000056.1:0-2650 GCF_034933565.1 Raineyella sp. | reverse complement strand
CAGGCAGCGTCCCTCCTGGGCGTGTGGGACTCGCTCCTGGACGCCTTGCGTGGACTCGAGGTCGACACGGGCGTGGACATCGTCGTGGACGCCGGCCGGCTGGGCATGGTCGGCAGCCCCGAGCCGCTGATCTCGGAGTCGGACGTGACTCTGGTGGTGACGGGAACCGGCTTGCCCGAGCTGGCCCGGGTCCGATCATGGCTACCGGGCCTCCAGCAAGGGTCGTCGGGCGACGTGAGGTTGGTCATTGCAGGGCCGGCACGTCGGTACAGCACGTCCGAGGTCGCCAAGACCTTGGGCGTACCGGTGCTTAGCGAGGTCGCGTGGGATCCAGACGCCGCGCGGTGGTGGTCCCATGGGGAGCCTCAGCGTCGGTTCGAGCGTTCGCCGCTACCTCGGTCGGTGGTGGCGTTGGGTGAGTCGCTTCGGGCCCTGGCGCCGCGCACGGAGGACGCGCCGACGCGCACCAGGACGGGGGCGGAACGATGACCAAGCAGCCGCAGCCCACCTGGGAAAGGCCCGACCTGGCCAGCGTGCCCCTGTTCACCGCCTTCGCCGACGGCACCGATCCGGCACGGCCGGGCCGCGTCCGCTCTGGGTTCACCCTGCCGACGGGCGTCGCCCCGACGCCCTCACCGTCCTCCCTTCGTGTGGTCGGCCGGGAGGCGAAGGTGGGACGAATGGGATCGCCCACGGATCACTCGTCCGAGGTGGATTGGGACGAGGCATCGGAACTGCGCACGCTGGCGTCCAAGCGCTTCTCCGAGCGTGCGGCGCAGTCGCCGTTCGTGGACGAGGCTTCCCGCCAGGAGCTGGGGCGGGCCGTGATCATGCAGGTCGTCCAGGAGGCGACGGAGGCTCGCTTCGCCGTCCACGGCTCCGTCAGTTCCGCCACCGCGCAAGATGCTCTGGCGCAGGCGGTGTTCGATCTGATGTTCGGGCTCGGCAGGTTGCAGCCCCTGGTGGATCGGGCGGATGTCGAGAACATCATCGTCGTCGGCCACGACCGGGTCTTCCTGGATCTGGTGGGCGGCGAGAAGGTGCCGGGCCCGCCGGTGGCGGCGTCCGACGAGGAACTGATTCAGCTCCTGCAGGACCTGGCCTCAAGGGCCGATCCGCCTCGCGTGTTCTCGGACGCCAACCCGGACCTCCACCTGAACCTGGACGGTGCTCGCCTGGCGGCGTCCGCGTTCGTCACCCATCGTCCGAGCGTGGTGATCCGAAGGCACCGCCTGGTGCGCATCACCCTCGACGACCTCGTGGGCCTGGACACGGTGAGCCCCTTGCTGGCCTCCTTCCTCGCGGCCGCGGTGAAGGCACGGTTGTCGATCGTGGTCTCCGGCCAACAGGGCGACGGGAAGACGACCCTGCTGCGCGCCTTGTGTGCCGAGATCGGCCCGGAGGAGGTGCTCGGCACCTTCGAGACCGAGAGGGAGCTGGGTTTGGAGCAGTTGGTCGACGAGCACCCCGTCGTGTTCTCGTGGGAAGCGCGTCCGGGTTCGGGCGAGCGAGGTCCCGACGGACGTCCGGTGAACGAGTTCACCTTGCAGTACGGCATGCACGCCTCCTTCCGGTACGCGCTCGACCGCCAGATCGTGGGCGAGGTGCGCGGACGCGAGGTCGCGCAGATGATCATGGCCATGGAGTCGGGGTCCGGCTCTCTGTCGACGACGCACGCCGCGTCGGCGTCCGACACGATGGAGAAACTGGTCAGCTGCGCGATGCAGTCCGGGGAGTTCACCCGCGACTCGGCCGTGATGAAGCTGGCTCGCTGCCTCGGTCTGGTGGTGCAGCTGCGGTCCATGTACGTGCGCGGTCGCGACGGCTCGGTCCGCAAGCGGCGTGTGGTCGACGAGGTCCTGGCGATCACGCCGGGCGAGGAATCCGCCGGCTACGCCGCGACCACCGTCTTCAGGAGCGACCCCGACGGCCCGGCTGTCGCCTTCGTGCTGCCCGACCACCTCCGGATGCTGACCGTCCACGGGTTCACGGCGAACGAGTTCCTCCTGGAGGCGCAGCGGCACGGAGGCGTCGCATGAACCCGCTCGTCCCCGCGCTGGTGAGCGTCCTCGGCGTCGGTGGCGTGATGGGGCTGGTCGCAGGGCTTCGGCGAGTGCCGGTCCCGACGGGCGCCCCGAAGACGCCCCGGCTCCTGACTCGGCTCGCAGTCGTCCCCCGCCGCGTCCTGATCTCCGGTCTGCTGGCGGCGGTAGCCGGCGTCCTGGTGGCCTTGCTGTCGGGCTGGGTGATCGCCATCGTGCTCTTCCCACTCGCGGCGATCGGCCTGCCGGTGCTCCTTGGAGTCTCGGACGAGTCCCACACGATCGAGCGCCTCGAAGGCCTGGCTGAGTGGACGCGCAACCTGGCTGGCGTTATCACCGTGGGAGTCGGTCTTGAGGGCGCCTTGGTCGCCACGCTGCGCACGACACCCGACGTCATCCGTCCGGAGGTGACCACCCTGGTGAGCCGCATTAGATCTCGGTGGAACACAGCCGAGGCGCTCCGCGCGTTCGCCGACCAGTTCAACGACTCGACCGGTGACCTGGTGGCAGCCACCTTGATCCTCGCGGCGCAGAAGCGGGCCGATGGCCTCGCCCAGATCCTGTCCGGCCTCGCCGAGTCGGTGTCCGCGGAGGTCGCTGCCCGCCGC
>NZ_JAYFNG010000055.1:0-28077 GCF_034933565.1 Raineyella sp. | reverse complement strand
CCCCAGGCCGGTGACCGGCTCGGTCAGCGGGCCGGGCGCCGGCGGGCCGCACGTTCGCGGATCCGCCGGGCCCGGTGCTGGCGGGCCAGCCGCCACAGGGTGCCGCCGTTGCCCTCGCGGCCGGTGCGGACGTGGTCGAGGACGTTGTCGTTCATCGCCGTCAGCTCCATCCGCCGGCGGGCGGACGGAGCGCCGGCCCAGAGGATCTCGTCGCTGTGCCGCAGCGGCGTCGACAGGGCGGGCATCGTGACGGTCCGCCCGCCGCGTCGCAGCAGCAGGGCCACCGCCGGCACCCGATGCTCCCGGTCGTACGGGTCGGTCACCAGGTGGCGCAGGGTGACGGTGTTGCCGTCGGCGATCTCGCGGTGCAGCGCCTCGCCGCGCTGCCGGTCCACCCGGGTGGTCCAGGTGTGCGGCGTACGGTCCGGGGTGGTCGCCTCCAGGGCGGCCGCCACCCCGGCGCACCACTCCTCGTCCTGGTCGGGCAGCGTGCGCAGGAACGCCGACAGCAGCGGTGTGGTGATCACCGAGAGGAACTCCTCGGCCACGATCCGGCTCGGCACCATGCAGAAGTCGTCGGCGAACGCGTCGAACAGCGGGGCGTTGTCCTCCCGGTTCTGCCGGGTCACCACGAAGATGTCCGGCTTCAGCGTCCGGGCGGTCACTGCGATGGCCAGGTTCTTCACGTCCCGGTCGTTGCCGGCCACGATGCCCACCGAGTGCTCGATGCCCGCCTCGCGCAGCTCGTCGGGCTCGGTGCCGGTGCCCTCCACGGTCACCATGCCCTCGTCGTAGTGCATCCGGTCGATGATCGTCACGCTCATCCCGTTGCGGCGCAGCCGGTTCGTCACCGCGTGGCCGAAGCGGCCGTAGCCGCAGACGATCCAGTGGCCGCGCGGCGGCCGATGCCGCTCCGGGCGCGGGGCTCCGGACAGGCCGGTGAGCAGCTCACGCAGGTGGTAGCGCTCCGGGGTCGCCACCGCCGAGGCGAGGTGGGCGGCGAACCGCTCGAACGGGTTGATCACCAGGTCCGCGCCGAAGGCCGCCAGGTTGATCTCGCCGGTGCGGACGCTGCGGACCCGGGCGAGCACCGGGAGCCGGGGTCGCAGCATCCGCACCGTGACGGTGATGGCGATGTTCGTGTCGTCCTCGGCGGTGAGCGCGATCACGCCGCGGCACCACGGCGAGCGCATCCCGGCCCGCTCCAGCACGGCGGGGGCACTGGCGTCGGCCTCGCAGAGCACCGGATCGGTGTGGTAGTCGTGCAGCAGTTGCTCCTGCAGCCGGCTGCCGTCCGCGTCGACGATCACCACCCGGAAGTCCAGCTCGTCGAGGCCGTGCGCCACCAGCGTGCCGGTCTCGCCGCAGCCGCAGACGATGAAGAACGGCTCGTGCAGGTGCTGGACCCGGCGGGCCAGCCGGCCCGATGTCACCGCGTCGCGAAAGGCGGGGTCCTGGAGCAGTGCCACCACAGTGACCAGGGCGTACGACCAGCTCGTCACCGCGACGATGATCGACACCGTGATCCACAGCCGCTGGGCGTCGGAGAAGGCCGGCGGGAACTCGCCGAAGCCGACCGTCGCGACCGTGTAGGTCATCACGTAGAAGGAGTGGAACAGCGACAGCGGCGGCCCCGGATCGCCGTTCGCGTCGACCCCGGGGACCATCGCCAGGCCGAGCACGCACAGCGAGAACGTCGAGATGACCAGGATCAGCGGCGCGCGCATCCGCCGCAGGACGAGGAAGAAGACGGTGCTCATCGCAGAGTGCTCACGGGGCTCGGGTGTCGTACGCGGCGCGCTCAGCGGCGCAGCATGACCGATTCGCTGATCATCAGCACCACCGAGATGACGTTGGCGAGCAGCGCGCCCGCGGACAGCGACACCACGGTGGACATCTGATGGGCACCGAGCGGGTCGGCCTGCAGCACCTGCGCGTACACCGTCCAGACCACCGCGGAGGCGATCAGCTGCAGGTCGGCGACCAGACTGGTCGCCAGGTGGACGGCGCCGAGCTGGGTGCGGTCACCGAATTTGAGCACCGTCGCGATCAGGCTCACCGCGATCGCGGCCGCCAGCTCCCAGACGTTGTGCAGCTGTGGGTCGGCGATGTTGCCGAGGGTGAAGCCGAAATTGAGCGTCGCCGCGAGGGTGATGAAGAACCCGAAGACGATCTTCTCGAAGTTCATCGCATCACTCTGTTCATGGCGCCACTCTAACCGGGCGACCGGCCCCGGCGGTGGAATGATCGGGTGGAGGCATCCTGAGCGAGAGGGCGACACCATGGCGGACAACAGTCACGACCCCCACCCCGACCCCGAGGCCGAGCGGGCCGACGAGGTGGCCCGGATCGGGCCGCAGGAGGAGGCCGAGGCCGCTGAGGAGTCAGATCTCGTCGCCCAGTCGCCCGTCGCCGCGCACCCGGCCGGCGCCCCGGAGCCACACACCGGCGACGTGGCCGGCAAGCTCAACTGGCTGCGGGCGGGTGTCCTGGGGGCCAACGACGGGATCGTCTCCACCGCCGGCCTGGTGGTCGGCGTCGCCGCGGTGAACCCGGGGGCCACCTCGGCGATCATGGTCGCCGGCATCGCCGGACTGGTGTCCGGTGCGGTGTCGATGGCGCTGGGGGAGTACGTGTCGGTGTCGACCCAGCGCGACACCGAGAAGGCGCTGATCGCCAAGGAGACGTACGAGCTGGAGACCTTCCCCGACCAGGAGTTCGCCGAGCTGGTCGGGCTCTACCGCCATCAGGGCCTGTCGAAGGAGACCGCGACCCGGGTCGCCCACGAGCTGACCGCGCACGACGCCCTGGGCAGCCACCTGCACATCGAGCTGGGCATCAACGAGGATCAGCTGACCAACCCCTGGCAGGCGGCGATGGCCTCGGCGATCGCCTTCACCGTCGGGGCGGTGCTGCCGATCCTGGCGATGTTGCTGACCCCGGTGCCGATGGCCAGGATCCCGGTCACCTTCGGCGTGGTGCTGGTGGCGCTGGCGCGCACCGGCGTGGTGAGCGCCCGGCTCGGCGGTGCCCGGAAGGGGCCGGCGGTGGTCCGGCTGCTCGTCGGCGGCGGGCTCGGGATGGCCATCACGTACGGCATCGGCACCCTGCTGGGCGTCTCCGGAGGCTGACCGACAGGTCGGGGCCCCACGGTCGGGTCGGGCCTCAGCGGCCGGAGCGGGCCCCAGCGGCTGAGGGGGCCGGGACCTCGAGTCCGCGGACCGACCGCAGGTACAGCGCGTGCAGGGCCCCGGCCACCGCGGCGGGTGCCTCGGCGTGGGTGAGATGGCCGGCCTCGGGGATCTCCACCAGGTCGACGTGGGCGAGGTGACCGGCCAGGTGCCGGGCCGCCTCGGCGCCGGTCATCGCGTCGTGGGCGCCGCGGAGCACCAGCGCCGGCGCACTGATCATCTCGAGGGTGGCGAGCCGGTCGGGCCGGGCGGCCATCGCCCGCTGGGCCCAGGCGATCCCGTCGACCGGGGCCTGCTCGAGGGCCGCCCGGACGGTGGCCACCACCGCGGGCCGGTCGGCCAGGGTGATCGGGCTCAGACCCGCCTCCAGCAGGCCGAGCACCACGGTGTTGCCGGCCGCGCCCTCCGCCTCGACGGCCATCGCCGACCGGTTCGCCCGGGCCGACTCGCTGTCCGCCTCGGCCTTGGTGTCCAGCAGACCCAGCCCGATGAGCAGTGCGGGCCACCGGGCGGCGATCGCCAGGGCCACATAGCCACCCATCGACAGGCCGGCGACGACGGCCCGGCCGACCCCGAGCTCGGCGAGGTCGGCGACGATGGCCTCCGCGTACGCGTCCAGCGACGGTTCGCCCGGCAGCAGTGGGGAGGCGCCGAAGCCGGGGGCGTCGACGGTGAGCACCGGGAGGTCGTCGAGCTCGCCCACCACGTCGTTCCACATCGTGGCGTCGAACGGGAAGGCATGCAGCAGCACCAGCGGCAGAGCCTCGAGCGGCCCCTCCATCGGAAGGGTGCCGTGGCGGTGCCAGGCAAGAATCGTCATGGGCCCCATCGTGCCAGCCTGCGCAACATCTCGGGATCGTCATGATCCCGGGATCGCCGCGCGCCCGTCGGGCACTCGCGCATGACCCCTGTTCCCGCAGCGGTGAGGCCCTGATGTCGGTGCTGTGTGCTTGACTGGCGGCACTCGACGACAGGAGAGCCATGATCCGGTTCGACCACGTCCACAAGCGCTTCCCCGACGGCACCGTTGCGGTCGAGGACTTCTCCCTCGAGGTGCCCTCGCACCACGTCGCGGTGCTGCTGGGCTCGTCCGGTTGCGGCAAGACCACCCTGCTGCGGATGGTGAACCGGATGGTCGACCCGTCCGGCGGGAGCGTGTGGATCGACGACGACAACGTCGCCGACCTCGACCCGGTGGCCCTGCGGCGCCGGATCGGGTACGTGATGCAGAGCGCCGGCCTGTTGCCGCACCGCACCGTCGCCGACAATGTCGCGACCGTCCCGCTGCTGGAGGGCGCCGACCGGCGTACGGCGCACCGCCGGGCCCACGAGCTGCTCGAGCTGGTCGGTCTCGATCCCGGCGCCCTGGCGCGTCGCTACCCCTCGCAGCTGTCCGGTGGGCAGCGGCAGCGGGTCGGGGTGGCCCGGGCACTGGCCTCCGACCCCAACATCCTGTTGATGGACGAGCCGTTCGGCGCGGTCGATCCGGTCGTCCGGCGCGACCTGCAGCAGGAGATGTTGCGGATCCAGGCCGAGCTGGGCAAGACGGTGGTCTTCGTGACGCACGACGTGGACGAGGCCTTCCTGCTCGGCGACGAGGTGCTGGTGCTGCGCACCGGAGCCCGGATCGCCCAGTCGGGCCCGGCGGAGCAGATCATGGCCCATCCCGCCGACGACTTCGTCGCGGAGTTCATCGGCGGTGCCCGGCGGCGGCTGCACACCGAGCCCCGCGACGGCGTGCTGGCCGTCATCGACGCCGACGGCCGGCTGACCGGTTTCGCCGAGCGGTGGGCGGGCTGAGATGCGCTGGGCCCTCGCGAACGCCGGCCAGATCGGGGACCTGGCGCTCAACCACATCGTCATCGCGGTGCCGCCGATCATCCTGTCGCTGCTGGCGTCGGTCCCGCTGGGCTGGTGGGCACACCGGCACCCCTCGGCGCGCCGGCTGCTGTTGGCCGGCAGCGGCTTCCTGTACGCGCTGCCCTCGCTGCCGCTGTTCGTGATCCTGCCGGTGCTGCTCGGCACCCGGATCCTCGACCCGATCAACGTCGTGGTGGCGCTGACCCTGTACGGCATCGCGCTGATGGTGCGGACGGCCGCCGAAGCGTTCGACGCCGTCGACGGGACCGTCCGGGACAGCGCCGTCGCGATCGGACACAGCCCGAGGCAACGGTTCTGGCGCGTCGACCTGCCGCTGGCCGGACCGCCGCTGCTGGCCGGCCTGCGGGTGGTCAGTGCCTCGACGCTGTCCCTGGTGTCGGTCGGGGCGCTGATCGGGGTCCGGTCACTGGGCTACTTCTTCACCGACGGCTACTCCCGCAGCTTCGTCACCGAGATCGCCGTGGGCATCATCGGCACCGTGGTGCTGGCGCTGGTCTTCGACGGGCTGCTCGTCCTCGGCGGCCGGATCGCGCTGCCCTGGCAGCGCGCCACGGACACCCGGAGGGGGGCCGCATGAGTTTCGTCATCGCCGCCCTCGCCTGGGTCCTCGACCCGGCCCACTGGCCCGGGCCCGGTGGGATCGGCGACCGGCTGACCCAGCACCTGTGGTACTCGGTGCTCGCCGTGCTGCTCGCCGGGGTCATCGCGCTGCCGCTGGGGTTGTGGATCGGTCACACCGGCCGCGGCCGGGCGGTGGCGATCGGGCTGTCGGGCGCGCTGCGCGCGCTGCCCTCGCTGGGTCTGCTGACCTTCCTCGCGGTCGCGCTGGGGGTCGGCATCGACCAGGCCCTGCTCCCGTCGACGATCGTGCTGGCGGTGCTGGCGATCCCGCCGATCCTCGCCGGGGCGTACGCGGGGGTCGAGGCGATCGATCCCGACGTGGTCGACGGCGCCCGGGCCGTCGGGATGAGCGAGCGCCAGATCGTCACCGGGGTGGAGATGCCGCTGGCGGCGCCGATGATCCTCGGCGGGTTCCGCTCCGCCATGCTGCAGGTCATCGCCACCGCGACGATCGCCGCCTACCTGGGGCTGGGTGGGCTCGGCCGGTTCATCCTCGACGGGCTGCCGGTCCGGGACTACCCACGGATGCTCGCCGGCGCCCTGCTCGTCACCCTGCTGGCCCTGCTCGTCGACGGCCTGCTCTCCCTGCTCCAACATCGCCTCACCACTGCCGGCGTCCGTGCCTCGACCGGCACGGACTGACCTGACCACCGGAAGGAAACCCATGAACCGCCGACCCGTACGCCTCCTGGCCCTGGCCGCAGCGCTGCTGCTGGCCCTCGCCGGCTGCGCCACCTCCAACCCGACGTCCAGCAGCCCCTCCTCCTCGGCCGCCGCTTCCGGCACCGTCCGGATCGGCTCGGCCAACTTCCCCGAGTCCGAGATCATCGCCGAGCTCTACGCCCAGGCCCTCGAGGCCAAGGGCATCAAGGTCGAGCGCCACATGCAGATCGGCGCCCGGGACATCTACGTCGGTGCCCTCAAGGACGGCTCGATCGACCTCGTGCCCGAGTACACCGGAAACCTGCTGCAGTACTTCGACGCGAAGACCACCGCGACGACGCCGGACGAGGTCACCAAGGCGCTGACTGCCGCGACGCCGTCCGGCTTCTCGGTCCTCACCCCGGCATCCGCCGAGGACAAGGACTCCTACAACGTCACCAAGGAGTTCTCCGAGAAGAACCACGTCACCTCGCTGGCCGACCTGGCGGCCACCTCCGGCACACTCAGGATCGGCGGCAACCCCGAGCTGGCCGAGCGCCCGTACGGTCCGAAGGGGCTCACCTCGGCCTACGGGGTGCCCGCGGACCGGCTCAGCTTCGTCGCGATCTCCGACGGCGGCGGCCCGCTGACCGTCAAGGCGCTCAAGGAGGGCCAGGTCGACCTGGCCGACATCTACTCGACCACGCCGGCGATCAAGGACAACGGGTTCGTCACGCTGACCGACCCGAAGAACATGATCATGCCGCAGAACGTCGTCCCGCTGATCAGCACCAAGGCAGCCACCCAGACCGTCAAGGACACCTTGGACAAGGTATCGGCCGCCCTGACCACCGATGACCTGCTGGCGATGAACAGCCGCAACCAGGGCAGCGAGAAGGCCTCCCCGGCCCAAGTGGCGAAGGACTGGCTGAAGCAGAAGAACCTGGCCTGACAGAACCCGGCTGATCCGTCCCGGACGGACAGTGACCCCGGATGGACAGTCCCGGACGGACAGCGCCCCCCGGCGGCCGTGTGGGCCACCGGGGGTCGCCGGTCGCCGGGGAGGGAACAGAGTGGAGACGTCCCCGGCGGGTCCTGGGCAGGGTCAGTGCTGACCCTTGCCGTGGTAGGGCCGCAGGCCGTCGGCCGGCACCTGGCCGAGCCGGCCGTGCTGGAAGTCCTCGAAGGCCTGGATGATCTCGGCCCGGGTGTTCATCACGAACGGGCCGTACTGCACCACCGGGTCACCGATCGGCTGCCCGCCGAGCAGCAGCACCTCGAGTGTCGGCTCCTTGCCGGACTGGACGGCGTCGGCCGCGATCGTCAGCCGGTCCCCGGCTCCCATCACGGCGAGCTGGCCGACGTGGATCGGCCGGGCGTCACCACCGACCGTGCCGCGGCCGGCGAGCACGTAGACCAGGCTGTTGAAGTCCTTGCGCCACGGCACGGACAGCCGCTCACCCGGGTTGATCGTGGCGTGCGCCATGGTGATCGGGGTGTGCGTCGACCCGGGGCCGGCGTGGCCGTCGAGCTCGCCGGCGATCAGCCGGACCAGCGCGCCCGCGTCGGACGAGGCGAGCAGGCCGACCTGGCCGCCCTCGAGGTTCTGGTAGCGAGGGGCGATCATCTTGTCCCGGGCGGGCAGGTTGACCCACAGCTGGATGCCGTGGAACAGGCCGCCGGAGTCCACCAGGTCGGCCGGCGGGGTCTCGATGTGCAGCACGCCCCGGCCGGCGGTCATCCACTGGGTGGCGCCGTCGGTGATCATCCCGCCACCGCCGTGGGAGTCCTGGTGCCGGAACCGGCCGTCGATGATGTAGGTGACCGTCTCGAAGCCGCGGTGCGGGTGCCAGTCGGTGCCCCGGGCCTCACCCGGGGCGTACTCGACCTCGCCCATCTGGTCCATGTGGACGAACGGGTCGAGCAGTTCGTGCGGCACCCCGGCGAAGGCGCGGCGGACCGGGAAGCCCTCGCCCTCGAACGAGCCGGGCGCGGTCGTCACGGCCAGGGCGGTGCGCTCGGTCTCGTCGGGCCGGGCGGGGGTGATGCGCGGCAGCGTCAGGGTGTCAGCGGTCACGGCGGGCATGATCTCTCCTCGGGTCTCCTCGGACCGGCCACGGGGGTGTGGTGGGGCCGATGTATGATGATCCCTCAACGATTGACGAATCAATCATATTCCCCAGGGGTGACGGTACGGAAGGGCCGTGCCGTGCCATGCCTCGAGGCCGTGCCATGCCTCGACGATGACGATGTCGGGCGACGGCATGGTGTGACGGCATGGTGTGACGGTGCTGAGCGGTGCTGAGCGGTGCTGTCGGGCGGTCGGGGCGGTGTGGTGCCGGGTAGCGTGGGGCCATGGCAACGATCGTGATCATCGGCGGGCACGGCAAGGTCGCGCTGCGGCTGGCGCCGCTGCTCGTCGCGGACGGGCACCGGGTGTTGTCCTGGGTGCGCCACGACGATCAGCTGGAGGATGTCCGGGCGACCGGAGCCGAGGCGATCCTCGCCGATGCGGAGACGATGGGCGTCGAGGCGATGGCCGCCGCGCTGGCCGGGGCCGACGCCGTCGTCTGGTCCGCGGGTGCCGGTGGTGGTGACCCGGCCCGGACGTACGCCGTGGACCGTGATGCCGCCATCCGATCGATGCAGGCCGCCGAGCAGGCCGGCGTACGCCGCTACCTGATGGTGTCCTGGGCCGGTTCGGTGCCCGATCTCGGGGTGCCGGCCGACAGCTCCTTCTTCCCGTACGCCGATGCCAAGCTCGCCGCCGACGACCACCTGCGGGGGACCGGCCTGGACTGGACCATCCTCGGACCGGGCACGCTCACCCTCGACGAGCCCACCGGCCGGATCGAGACCGGCGTCGGCTCCGGACGGCCGACTTCGCGGGCGAACGTGGCCCTGGCGGTGCGTGAGGCTCTGGCGCAGCCGGCGACGATCCGCCGGTTCATCCCGTTCGCCGACGGTGCGGTGCCGATCGCCGAGGCGTTCGCCGCGCTCTGAGCGGGGGCGGGCCGACCAGGGTGGCGTGAACTAGGTTGGGCCCCATGACGCAATCGTGGGATCCCGCCCTGTGGGAGCCGATGCCCGGCTTCGAGGACTTCACCGACATCACCTACCACCGGGCCAAGGACGTGCCGGCGGTACGGATCGCGTTCGATCGTCCCGAGGTGCGCAACGCATTCCGGCCCCGGACCGTCGACGAGCTCTACCGGGCCCTCGACCACGCCCGGATGAGTTCCGACATCGGCTGCGTCCTGCTGACCGGCAACGGACCGTCCCCCAAGGACGGCGGCTGGGCCTTCTGCTCCGGTGGTGACCAGCGGATCCGCGGCAAGGTGGGCTACCAGTACGCCGAGGGGGAGACCGCCGAGACGGTCGACCCGGCGAAGCTCGGCCGGTTGCACATCCTCGAGGTGCAGCGGCTGATCCGTTTCATGCCGAAGGTCGTCATCGCCCTGGTCAACGGCTGGGCCGCCGGCGGTGGACACTCCCTGCACGTCGTCTGCGATCTCACCCTGGCCAGCCGGGAACACGCCCGGTTCAAGCAGACCGATGCCGATGTCGGCTCCTTCGACGGCGGGTTCGGGTCGGCCTACCTGGCCCGTCAGGTCGGTCAGAAGGTTGCCCGGGAGATCTTCTTCCTCGGCGACACGTACGACGCCCAGCGGGCCTACGAGATGGGCACCGTCAACAAGGTCGTCGACCATGACCGGCTCGAGCTCGAGGGTCTGGAGTGGGCCCAGAAGATCTGCGGCAAGTCCCCGACGGCCCAGCGGATGCTGAAGTTCGCCTTCAACGCGATCGACGACGGCATGGTCGGCCAGCAGATCTTCGCCGGTGAGACGACCCGGTTGGCGTACATGACCGACGAGGCCGTCGAGGGCCGCGACTCGTTCCTGGAGAAGCGCGATCCCGACTGGTCGGCCTTCCCGTACTACTACTGAATAGGCCCTATCAGCAGTCCCTATAAGCCCTGGCCGGAGCGATTTCGTGCCTTGCTGGTCCGCTACGGCCGCCCTGCTCGGGCTGGTGGCGGCCCTGACGCTGTCCATGCTGTCCCTCATCCCCACCGCGATCTGGCTCATCCTCCTGGCCAGGGCCTTCCATCGAACCAGCCGGGAACCTTCCACAATGCCGAGCCGCGCCGGCTGAGTCTCCCGTTTGCTGCTCTGCTCGGCAGGGGTCCGCGTCGGCGGCGAGTGATGCCGGTCAGGCGACCAGGCGCAGTGCCCGCTCGGCGCAACCGACTCCTGCGTGAGATCGCGGCCCGCGTGCTCCCGGTCGTCGTGGATGCGCTGGTGCCCCCGCACCGCTCCTGGCTCCTACCCGGCCCGCGGCACGGAACCACCGGCGGAGTTGCCCCTGCGGATCGCGCGACTAGGGTCGAGGCATGGCTGAGAGCATCGTCCCCCCATCCCTTCAGCGGCTGCGCGTCGGCGCTCTCGCGACCACTGGCCTCATGCTGGTCCAGCTCGCGCTCGGCATCACGCTCGCCAGCGGGGTGGAGGCCGTCCGCGACATCCACGGTGGGGTGGGTTATCTGACCCTGCTCGCCGCCGCGGTCACCGCGGTGTTCGCCTGGCCGGCCACGAAGGTGATCGGCTCCAAGGGCATCTTTTTCCATGCCGTCTCGCTGCCGGTCCTGATGGTCGTGCAGATCGGGCTGGCCGAGATGGACCTCCCCCTGGTCCACATCGTCCTCGGGTTGCTGCTGGTGGCCGGTGTCGCCGGTCTGGTGCCGATGGTGGCCAAGCAGGTCGCCAAGGCATCGGTCGACGCCTGAGCCGTCCCGGCTGCGTACGAAGAATTGCCGCGTACGAGAACTGCCCCCGGACCCCGTTGCGGGTCCGGGGGCAGTCTGCTTCAGGAGGTGTCACCCGACGGGCTGTGCCTGCCGGTGCTGCTGCCGCTCGGGGTGGGTGGCGGCTTCCGCCTTGCCGGCCTCGCGTGCGGCCAGTTCGGCGAAGGCCAGCAGGACGAACGCGTTGATCCCGTGCACCAGGCCGAGGTACTCGCTGGCGATGATGCTGCCGAGGCCGACGGCCACCTGGAGGATGACCGAGGCGAGGACGAGCCCTGCCCACAGCCTGGCCTTCCGGGCGATCAGGGCGAGGATGAGGAGGATGAGCGCGGCGGCCGGGATGACCAGCATCCCCACCATGCCGTGCATCATGGCGCCCAGCGGGAACGGTGTCTCGAGGCCGGGGTTGTTCTCCTGGAAGCGGATCTCCTCGGCCACGCCCCAGACCACGACCGCGGCCTGGAAGACGACGAAGAGAGCGATGAGGTGGGAGAGGTATTTGATGGTGGTGTACATGTCGTCCTCCTTGAGGACAAGTGACCCCCGTCACAGGTAAGTGTGACCTTCCTCACATTCTACACAGGATTGGGCGGTGCAGGTCCGGTGACGATCGGATCGCCTCCGGCACCGGATCATCGCCTGCTGCACCCGGCTCCCATGTCCGCTTTTCCCTGCCCGGCTTCGTACCCCGGCGTTCGTGCCCGGTTTCCGCGCCCGCTTTCCCTGCCCGGCCGCCCCGGCCGGGAGCGCCGCGGCACGGCTCGATCGGCACCGCTCAGTCGGTCAGCCCGTAGAGCCGGTCGCCGGCATCGCCGAGGCCCGGCACGATGTAGCCGTGCTCGTTGAGCCGCTCGTCCACCGCCGCGACCACCAGGTGACAGGGCACGCCGAGGCCGTCACAGATCGTCCGGACGTGCTCGATGCCCTCCGGGGCGGCGAGCAGGCAGATCGCGGTGACGTGGTCGGCGCCCCGGTTGACGAGGAACTGGATGGTGCCGGCGAGCGAGCCACCGGTGGCCAGCATCGGGTCGAGGACGTAGCACTGCCGCCCGGACAGGTCAGCGGGGAGCCGCTCGGCGTACGTCACGGGCTGCAGGGTCTCCTCGTTGCGGGCCATCCCGACGAAGCCGACCTCGGAGGTGGGCAGGAGCCGGGTCATGCCGCCGAGCATGCCCAGGCCGGCGCGCAGGATCGGCACCACCAGCGGCTCGGGGGTGGTCAACCGGACGCCCCGGGCCTCCTGGATCGGGGTCCGGACGGTGCACGGCTCGACCCGGACGTTGCGCGTCGCCTCGTACGCCAACAGGGTGACGAGCTCGTCGGTGAGCTGGCGGAAGACCGGCGATGCCGTCGAGGAGTCGCGCAGCAGGGTCAGCTTGTGTGCCACCAGGGGATGATCGACCACATGAAGTTCCACGCCCTTCAGGGTGTCACATCGGGCTGCGGGCGGAAGACGCGGTCCCGGGGTGGCCGCGGGTCGGGCTCCGGCTGTCCTCGTTCCCGGATCTCTGAGAACATAAGGTGGCCATGGGCGATCAGGAGGTTGGCGTGTCTGACTACGACGATGAGGAACTCGACGACCTCGACCTCGATTCCGAGGACGAGCTCGACGACGATGACGACCGGTTCGAGGACGACGACATCGACGAGGACGATGACGACGACTACGAGGAACTGGACGACGCCACCGATGAGGACGTCGATTTCGTCGTCGCGGCATACCGCGAGGACGGCAACCCCGTCGTCGTCGCGCTGGACCTCGAGATGGCCAACGACCTCGACGAGATGATCAACCACCTGCGCCGGCTGCCCGGCGAGGCCGGCGCGATGGGCATGCTCTCGCTGGTCGAGGAGGTCTTCGTGATCGTCCGGGTGCGGGGTGCCATCGTCCAGGTCTTCCTGTCCGACGGGGCGGCCGCCGACGAGTGGCCGATCGCCCGCGACATCCTCGACTACCTCGGCATCGACGAGATCCCCGGTGGCGACGAGGACGAGGACGAGGTCGTGCCGATCGGGGACTCCGAGATCCTGCGTGACCTCGGCGTCGGCGACTTCGACCTGGAGCAGCTGGCCGAGGACTTCGACACCACCAGTGACGAGGCGCTGCTGCAGCTCGCCGACCGGATCGGGATGGGCCCGCAGGTGCGGGCGACCGTCCAGGAGGAGTTCGGGGACTGAGCGCCGCGATCCCTGCCACCGCCGCCATCCCCCCGGGTGGCTGGCGCGGCCCGATGCAGCGCGCCCTCGAGGAGGCGTCGCGCGCACCGGCGCACGGTGACGTCCCGATCGGGGCGGTCGTGCTGGGGCCCGACGGTGCGGTGCTGGCCGTCGGGCACAACGAGCGGGAGCTGTCCGGCGATCCGACCGCCCACGCCGAGATCGTCGCCATCCGCCGAGCCGCTGCCACGGTGGGGGAGTGGCGGCTGGAGGGCTGCACCCTGGTCGTCACCCTGGAGCCCTGCACGATGTGCGCCGGGGCGATCGTGGCCGCCCGGATCGCCCGGCTCGTCTTCGGCGCGTACGACCCCAAGGCCGGCGCCGTCGCGTCATTGTGGGACGTCGTCCGCGACCCCCGGCTCAACCACCGACCCGAGGTGGCCGGGGGGTTCATGGCCGAGGAGTGCGCCGCGCCCCTGCTCAGGTTCTTCGAGGGGCAGCGGGACTGATGCCCGCGTGAGGCCTGACGGACAACGAAACCGAGGACCGAGGGGTGACCGGACTGGGTCGGTGGAGCGGCGGAACGAGTCCGAGGGGGCGGGACCGGGTCCGCAGGGCAGTGGGGCAGGGAGGACGCCGGGCCGTACGGTGGGCAGTGCGCTTCGTGCCGAGGGGCGGCGTCTCCTGTTTCGCCCGATTGGCACCCGAAGGCCACCTCGTTGTAATGTTCTCGACGGTGACGTGTCTGAGCGGCCGAAGGAGCTCGCCTCGAAAGCGAGTGTAGGGAGACCTACCGTGGGTTCAAATCCCACCGTCACCGCCATGACGAAGGGCCCCGGATCCACGGAATGACGCGGATCGGGGCCCTTCGACGTTGAGTCGGAGCCGAATCCGACAACAATCCGACAACACGCCGAAAAGCAACCCGGCTCCGCGGGCCCCACCGCCGGATCGACACTGATCCCGAGGGATCAGCGGTGCAGCCGCGTCGTACGGGTGTGGTTCGTCGAGCACCTCAGCCTGGGCGGCCCTCGGCAGTCAGGCTGTCCTGCAGCTCACTTCTTCTTGTCCTGGAACGGCGAGGCCCAGACGCTGGTGCCGGGCCGGGCGATTCCCGCGCGGCCCAGCGAGATCGAGACGATGAGGGCCAGGGGCGACACGACCGCCGTGAAGAGATCCCATCGCCCCACCAGCCACGCGATCAGCGCCATCACCGGCCACATTGTGCTGAACAGCGCGACGTTGACCAGGAACCGGCCCCAGAACGTCTTCGGGTTCGTGAACTTCCGCATGGCTCCGCCGTCCCTCTTGCTCGTTGCGTCCGCTGCCTGAACGGCGTTGTGCCACAGGGTAGTCCGGCACGGTAGTCCGGCGTGCGCTCATCGATACGCGTCCTGCGGACATCCGAGCCGGTGCTCGGCGTGGGCCAGCGCGGTGGGGATCATCCTCCCCAAGGGGACGACTCGAGGCAGCGATTCCGGGTGTATTATTTCGTCATGTCGCGAATAAGCGAAACAAGTGTGTTCACGGCACTGGGGCATCCGACCCGCCGTGCCGTGCTCGCCTACCTGCGCGATCGCGACTACGTCAGGGTGACCGACATTGCGGAGGCGGTGGGTGTCGGCGGATCGACGCTGTCGGGTCATCTGCGCACTCTGCGTGCGGCCGAGCTGGTCGTGTCCCGGCGGCGGGGGACCGAGATCCAGTACCGGGTGAACCTCACGGTGATCGATGAGGCCATGCTCCTTCTCGCCTCGCTCGGCGGAGCGCTCCACCAGCCCCGCCCGCACAACAACCACGACGACACCGCTCCCGAGGAGGAACGATGACCCCGACCGACCCCACCCGCAGACTGCCGACCGGTGCGTTGGTCATGGCCGGCCTGGCCATCACCTTCATGCTGGTGTGGAGCATCGTCAACTGGCCGGAGATGGCTCCGGCGATCATGACACGCGAAGCAGCCGGGAATCACGGCGCGAGCGTCGTCCCGCGCGGCGTCACGGCCGTCGCGATGCCCGTCGCGCTCCTCGTCCTGACGGTGTTCCTGATGGCCGCGCCGGTCTGGGACGCGAAGCTGCAGGCACGGATCAGTTCCGCGGCTCAGCAGCGTGGCCGTGGTGCTGTCCGCGTGCTCGGTGCCGCTCTGGTGGGGCTGAGCATCTTCCTGGGGGCGTTCCACGTGGCTCTTGTCGGCATGTACACCGGGGCCGACCTGCCGGTCGAACAGATCGGCGGCGCTGCTGCCGGCGTGCTGCTGACGATCCTGGGGGTCCACCTGCCCCTGGCGCGTCCCGACACGGCCGGCGCGGATCCGACGCTCGAGACGTTCCGTGCCTCGCTGGGGCCGACGTATCGCGCCGGTGGATTCGCGATGGTCGGGCTCGGCCTGGTCACCATCGCGCTGGCGGTCGTACGACCCGCTCTCGGCCTGTACGTCACCCCCGCCGGTGTCGCGATCATCTTCACGGCGATGGTAGTCACCGCCGTTGTCAGGACAGCTCGCCGATAGACGTCTCAGCGGGCGTGGTAGAGCAGCCCGGTGATCCCGTCGACGGCCCTGGTGGGCAGGTACTTGCTCGCGGCCATGATCGCGGCGGCCCGACGCCCGACGGGGTAGCGGGCCGAGGGCCTGTCGGCCATCGCGGCGGCGACGATCACCTCGGCGACCCGGGAGGCCGGCACCGCGAACATGCCGGAGTTCATCGCCTTCAGCGCCCGGCGGGTCGCCTTCGCCTGCTTGGCGTACGGGGTGCCCCTCGACGAGGACACCAGGGAGTTGGCGGCGATGGCGTTCCACTCGGTGCGGACCGGGCCGGGCTCCACCAGGACGATGTCCACCCCGAACGGCTTCATCTCCATCCGCAGGCAGTCCGACAGGCCCTCCACGGCGTGCTTGGAGGCGTGGTACCAGGCACCGTACGGTTCGGCGACGTAGCCTGCGATGGACGAGACGTTGACGACCCGGCCGCGGCGGGCGGTGCGCATCTGCGGCAGGATGAGCTGGGTCATCCGGGCCAGCCCGAAGACGTTCACCTCGAACTGGGCTCGCGCGTCGGCCATCGACACGGTCTCCACGGCGCCGAAGGCCCCGAATCCGGCGTTGTTGATCAACAGGTCGATCCGGCCCTGTTCGGCCATGACGACGTCGACCAGGTCCTTCATGGAGCGGTCCACGGTGAGGTCCAGCGACCGGGTGCGGATGCCTGACCGTTCCAGACCCTTCATCCGGTCGGTCCGCCGGGCCGCCGCATAGACCGTGTAGCCGCGCTCCTTCAATTGGCGGGCGGTCAGCTCACCGATGCCGGATGAGCCACCGGTGACGATGGCGACGGGAACGGTCATTCCAGGTCCTTCCGTGGGGGCACCTGCCCAGCCTATGCGGCCGACGGGGCGGACAGTGGCGCCCGCGGACCCGGCGGAACGGGCGGGACCCAGGTGACCGGGGGACCCAGGTGAGCGGCCGACCCGGGGACCGGCCGACCCGGCCGACCCGGCCGACCCGGGTGATCCGGGTGATCCGGGTGATCCGGAGGATCAGCGGGAGGGTTCCGCGGACGGCGAGGGCAGGGCCGGCAGGCAGATCGTCGGCGTGTCGACGGCGATCGCCGCGGCGGCCTTGTCCTTCACCCCGGCGAACTCGTCGCCGACGACCACCCGGACCAGGTGGTCGGTCATCTTCGTGTCGGCCCGCACCTCGGCCTTCGGGAACTGTGCCGCGACCAGCTTCACCTCGGGGGCGTCGACGGCGTACCCCACCACCACGACGTCCTGGGTGACGATGGAGGTCGAGTTGCCGACACCGGTGACGTTGAACTTCTGTGAGCTGAGCGACCGGGCCACCTGGCTGGCCAGGCCCCGCTTGCTGCCGGCGTTGTCCACCGCCACCGTCACCTGCTGGGAGAGCAGCTTGCCGTCCTGCACCGGCTGCGTGACGCAGGGGTCGGGCCGGCTGGCCGGCGGCGGCTTGAGGATCTCCTTCCAGGCCCACACGGTGCCGAGGACGACGACCGCGACGAGCACCAGCAGGACCAGGGGCGTGCGCGCAGTCCGCCACAGCTTCTGGGCGTCCATGGCAGGCACCTCCGGGGTCGTGGTCGACGGTGGGTCGGATCCTAGCCGAGTTCCAGCACGCGGGCGTGCATCGTCTGGCGTTGCTGGAGCGCCGCCCGCAACGCCCGATGCAGGCCGTCCTCCAGGTAGAGCTCGCCGTGCCACGACACGACGTGGGCGAACAGGTCCCCGTAGAAGGTGGAGTCCTCCTCCAGGAGTGCCTCCAGGTCCAGCGTCCGTTTGGTCGTCACCAGCTGGTCGAGGCGCACCTGGTGCGGAGGGATGGCGGCCCACTGCTTCTGGACGTACCCGTGGTCCGGGTAGGGACGTCCATCACCCACACGCTTGAAAATCACACTCCCTACGTTAGTTGCCGCTCCCGGGAGATGTCGCGAGGCGTCCGAGGTGCCCGTCGACACGTTAGGAAGATGTGACCCTGCCGTACGCCGCCGGTCAGCGCCGGGTGGCGATCCAGCCCGCCAGGTCGGGGCCGACGAGTTCGGCGCCCGACGGGGCCAGCAGCGCACCGTCGCTGAAGCCGGGCAGCACCGCGGGCACCGTCCGGACGGGGCGCGGGTCGCCGCGTACGGCCAGCAGTCCGGCCACCACCTCGGGGAGGTGCACCGGCGCCGGACCTGCCACCGCGACCTCCGCCGCGGGGGTGCTCGCCACCGCCTCCCGGACGATGATGGCGGCGACCGCCTCCACCGCCACGGCTTGCATGTACCAGTCCTGCACCTCCACCCGGTCCGGGAAGGGGGTGACGGCCGTCGGCGTGTCAGCGAACTCGAACCACTGGGCCGAGCGGACGATCGTGGTGGGCACCCCGCTCGCCCGCAGCAGCTCCTCGACGGCCCGCTTGGAGACGTAGAAGGGGAACGCGTCGAAGGCCGGCTTCTCGATGTTGGTGATCGACACCAGGACGATCCGCCCGACCCCGTCCGTACGACACGCCTCGACCAGGTGGCGCGCCGCGGCGAGCACGGCCCGGTGCCCGTCAGCGGGCTGGTTGCCCGTCGTCACTTTCGAGGCGTCGATCACGACGTCGACCCCCGTCAGGGCGGCCCGCAGGCCCGCCCCGGTGACGACGTCCACGCCGGTGGACCGGGAGACGGGGACGACCTCGGCACCACGGGCCCGCAGGCCCGCCACGATCGGGGTGCCGATCGTGCCGGTGGCCCCGATGACAGCGACCTTCATGATCCCCACTGTAGGCGCGCCACACCCGGCCGGCGCGGCGCTTGGAGGCCGACACTGTGGGGGAGGAAGATCGTCCGGGGCGCCGCCGGGGTGCCCGTGCCCAGCGCGAGGGAGGCAGTCGACATGGAATCTCCGCAGAGCGCCGCAGGCGCATCCGCCGCGAGCGGACGTCGACGATCCGTCGCGGCCCGGCGCGAGGTGTCCGGGCTGCTCGTCTCCGTCGCGGGACTCATCGACCGTCCGGTACGGGGGCAGGACGGTGCCCCCGTCGGGCGCCTCGACGATGTGGTCGTGCTGGCCGGCGACCCGCACCCGCCGGTGGTCGGTTTCACCGTCCGGATCGCCGGGCGCCGGGTGTGGCTGCACGCCCGCGACGTGGCCGGTGTCGAGCAGGGCCAGCTGCGGCTGCAGGCGGTGAAGTTCGACCTGCAGGACGTACGCCGCCGCCCGCTGGAGATCCAGCTCTACCACGACGTGGTCGATCACCAGCTCGTCGACCTGCACGGCGTCCAGGTCGTCCGTGCCTCCGACCTCTACCTGAGCGACATCGGCGACGGCTGGCGCCTGGTGGGCGTCGACACCTCGTGGTCCACGTTCCTGCGCCGGGCGCTGCCCGGACGCCGGGGGCGCCAGCCCTCGCCGTCGGTCGTCCTCGACTGGGCCGGGATCCACTCCCTGGCCGTCTCCGAGGAGAAGGGCATCCAGCTCGACGTCCCCAACAAGCAACTCAAGCTCCTGGCCCCCGCCGACCTGGCCGATCTGCTCGGCGACCTGGGCCGCAGCGAGCGGCAGGAGCTGCTGGACGACCTCGACAACGAGGACGCCGCCGATGCCCTCGAGCTGATGTCCGCCGAGGACTCCGCCAGCGTCCTCGGCGATGTCGACGTCGAGCGCGCCGCCGAACTGCTCGCCACGATGGAGCCCGACGAGGCCGTCGACGCGCTGCGCGAACTGCCCAGCGACGACCGGGAGGCCCTGCTCGAGGCGCTGGCCGAGGAGGACGAGGGCGACCTGCGGTCGCTGCTGGGCTTCGACGAGGACACCGCCGGCGGGATGATGACCTCGGCGATGCTCGTCGTCGCGGCCCACGCCACCGTCGCGGAGGCCGTACGACTCCTCTGCGAGGCGCGCGGCGACTCCGGGCAGTCCGACGTCGTGCTGCTCGTCGACGAGGCGGGTGGCCTGGTGGACGACATCGGGGCGCTCGACCTGTTGGGCGAGGACCCCGCCCGCCCGCTGGCCGAACTCGTCGGCGCCCCGTGGCCCACCACCGTGCCCGCTGACGCGTCGCTGGACGACGTCGTGGAGGCCGTCCGCGGCAACATCGGGGCGTCGGTGGTCGTGGTCGACGAGCAGAACCGGCCGCTCGGCCGGATCCTCGCCGACGACCTGATCGACGCCCTCGGAGAGATCGAGCGGCGCTGGCCGTGGCAGCGCATCAAGGGAGGCAACGCATGAGCACCACGACGCAGGAGCAGTCCGAGACCCCCGATCGCACCCGGCACGGCGGCTCCGGACGGCTGCGGCGGATGGCGATGAGCGCCGCCGCACGCGGCGCCGTGAACGGCCCCGGCCTGATCGCCGCGCACACCGACGACGACCCGGCCGGCATCACCACCTACTCCACCCTCGGCGCCTCGTACGGCTACCAGCTGCTCTGGGTGCTGGTGGTCTCGACGATCGCCCTGATCCTGTTCCAGGACCTCGGCGCCCGGATCGGGGTCGTCACCGGCCAGGGGCTGGCCGGCCTGATCCGGCAACGGTACGGCGCCCGCGCCGGGGTGCTGTCGATGGTCGCGCTGGTCGTCGCGAACATCGGCACCACCACGGCCGAGTTCGCCGGCATCGCAGCGGGCAGCGAGATCTTCGGCATCTCGCGCTACATCTCCGTCCCGATCGCGGCGCTCGCCGTGTCCGCCCTGGTGCTGCGCGGTGGGTTCCGCGGTGTCGAACGGGTGCTGATCCTGCTGTCCGCGGTGTTCATCGCCTACATCGGCGCGGGCATCCTCGCCCGACCCGACTGGGGCGCTGCGCTGCAGGGCATGGTCGTCCCGGCGATGCCGCTGACCAAGGACTCCATCCTGATCACCACTGCCACCCTCGGCACCACCCTGGCGCCGTGGGGCCTGGCGTTCATCCAGTCGTACGCCGTCGACAAGAAGCTCGGCACCAAGGAGCTCGGGCTGCTGCGGATCGACGTCGTCACCGGCGCCGTGCTGACCGGCGTGATCGGCTTCTTCGTGGTGGTGGCCACCGCCGCCACGATGCACTCCCACGGTATCGAGATCACCGACGCCGCCAGTGCCGCGGTCGCCCTGGAGCCGCTCGCCGGCCCCCTCGCCGAGGTGCTGTTCGCCATCGGCCTGCTCGGCGCCGCCCTGCTCGCCGCCTCGATCCTGCCGTTGTCGACCGCCTACTCGGTCTGCGACGTGGCCGGCCGGCCCGCGGCCCTCGACGACACTCCGCGGGAGGCACCGCTCTTCTACGGCACCTTCGCCGCCGTCACCGTGGCCGGCGTCGTCCTGGTGCTGCTGCCCGGTGTGTCGCTGGTGCCGATCCTGGTGCTCACCCAGGTGCTCAACGCCGTCCTGCTGCTGCCGCTGCTGGCCTACATGGCGGGCATCGCCCGGGACCGCCGGCTGATGGGGGAGTACGTCGCCGGTCGGGCCGTCACCTCGGTCTACTACGTGGTGATCGCCCTGGTCGTGGTGTGCATCGTCGCGATGCTCGCCCTCACCTTCGTCGGGCAGTGACACGGGCGGCCGTGACACGGGCCCTTCGGCGAGCGGTGACCCGAGTCCTCGCCAGGCGGTGACGCAGCACACCGGCGCGGCACACTGGGGTCATGACCACCATCCGAATGCGGGACCTGCTCGCCGGGGCCCTCGACGACCTGCGCTACGAGCCGACGCCGAAGTGGATCCGCGCCACCGTCGGTGACCGCACCGTGGTCGACAGCCGCGCGGCCGTCCTGGTCTGGGAGCCGCGCCGCGTCGTCCCGTCGTACGCCGTCCCCGCCACCGACATCGCCGCGGCCCTCGTCCCGGTCGAGACCCCGGCACCGGCCGAGAGCGCCTCGCCGACCGGACGACCCCGATTCCTCACCCCGGGCGACCCGTTCGCCGTACACACCACCCCGGGCACGCCGTTCACCGTCCGGCTGCCCGACATTGAGCTGCCGGGCGCGGCGTTCGTCCCCGACGACCCGGTGCTGTCCGGGGTGGTGCTGCTGGACTGGCGGGCGTTCACCGGGTGGTCCGAGGAGGACCAGCCGGTGATCGCCCATCCGCACGACCCGTTCAAGCGGATCGACTGCCTGCGTTCGACCCGCCACGTCGTGGTGCGTCACGGCGACGTGGTGCTGGCCGACACCCGCCGGGCCACGCTGCTCTTCGAGACCGGCCTGCGGCTGCGCTACTACATCCCGCCCGAGGACGTCGCGACCGACCTGCTGGAGCCGACCGACTCCCACACGGTGTGCGCCTACAAGGGCCGGGCGTCGTACTGGTCCGCCCGGATCGGCGGCGAGGTGCTCCCCGACGTCGCCTGGGCGTACGAGGACCCGCTGCCCGACGCGGTGCCGGTCCGCGGCCTGGTGGCCTTCTACACCGAACAGCTGGACGTCACCGTGGACGACGTCGTGGTCGGCTGAGAGCCGCCGGCCGGAAACGGCCGGGCCCGCCGGGTGGCACAGGGCCGGTGTGGGGTTCCGACAAAGCTTCTCGGGCGGTTTTGGATCCTCCCCATCGGATCCGCCCGAATCGTTGTCGACGCCGAGGTCCCGGTTGGCAGATCCCGACGTCGGGGTGCGAGTCTCAGGACCGACAGCGGTGGGGCCTGCCCGCCGCGGACGAGGAGATACCTGTGATCCAGCGCATCGCTATCGTCAATCGTGGCGAGGCCGCCATGCGGCTCATCCACGCCGTCCGCGATCTGAACGCGGAACGGCGGCGGGGCGAGGCGCCCATCACCACGATCGCGCTGTACACGGACGCCGAACGTACGGCGATGTTCGCCCGTGAGGCGGACGAGGCCTACCCGATCGGCCCGGCGAGCGGGCGTCCGTACCTCAACCACCAGCTGCTGGCCCGGACGCTGACCGCGGCCCGCGCCGACGCGGTCTGGGTCGGCTGGGGCTTCGTCGCCGAGGACGCCGCCTTCGCCGATCTCGTCGAGAGCCTCGGCATCACCTTCATCGGCCCGAGCGGTGACGCGATGCGCAAGCTCGGCGACAAGATCGGCAGCAAGCTCCTCGCCGAGGAGGTCGGCGTCCCGGTCGCGCCGTGGTCCCGGGGCGGTGTGAACACCCTCGAGGAGGCCCTGGCTGCGGCGGACCGGATCGGCTACCCGCTGATGCTCAAGGCGACCGCCGGTGGTGGCGGCCGCGGCATCCGCAAGGTCGGGACGGCCGGTGACCTGACCGACGCCTACCAGCGCACCCGCGACGAGGCCGAGCGCGCCTTCGGCTCCGGTGTCGTCTTCCTCGAGAAGCTCGTCACCGGCGCCCGCCATGTCGAGGTCCAGGTGATCGCCGACGGCCGGGGAACGGCCTGGGCGATCGGTGTGCGCGACTGCACCGTCCAGCGGCGCAACCAGAAGGTGATCGAGGAGTCCGCCTCCCCGTTGCTCACCCACCAGCAGACCGCTGACCTCAAGGCGGCCGCCGAGCGGCTCGCCCTGGCGGTCGACTACCGCGGCGCCGGCACCGTGGAGTTCCTCTACCAGCCGCAGGAGGAGCAGTTCGCCTTCCTCGAGGTCAACACCCGCCTCCAGGTCGAGCACCCGATCACCGAGGTCACCAACGAGTACGACCTGGTGAAGGCACAGATCCACATCGCCGACGGCGGCTGCCTCACCGAACGTCCCGCCGAGCTCGGCCACGCGGTCGAGGCCCGGTTGAACGCCGAGGACCCCGACCGTGACTTCGCCCCCGCGCCCGGCCGGATCGCCCGCCTCGACCTGCCCGCCGGTCCCGGCATCCGGGTCGACACCGGTGTCGCCGAGGGCGACACCATCCCGGCCGACTTCGACTCGATGATCGCCAAGATCATCGCCCATGGCCGCACCCGCGAGGAGGCGCTCGGTCGGCTCCGTCGCGCGCTGGCCGAGACCACCGTGGTGATCGAGGGCGGCGCCACCAACAAGAGTTTCATCCTGGAGCTGCTCGAACGGCCCGAGGTGATCGGCGGTACCCTCGAGGACGGCTCGCCGGTCCGCTGGGCCGACACCGGCTGGATCGACCGCACCCGCGCCGAGGGCGGCCTGGTCGCCGACCGGCACTCCGGCATCGCGCTGGTCGCCGCGGCGATCGAGGCGTACGACGAGGAGGACGCCGTCGACCTGGCCCGGCTGCTGGAGACCGCCCGCGGTGGACGGCCGCAGCTGCGCCCGGTGCCGGGACGCTCCGTCGACCTCAAGCTGCGCGGCGTCGTGCACACCGTCACCACCTGGCAGACCGGGCCCAGCCACTACCGCGTACGGGTCGGTGAGGTCACCGTCGACGCCCACCTGCTGCGGCTCGACGACGTCCACGGCCGGATCACCGTCAACGGCGAGAAGCACCGGCTGGTGACCGCCACCCACGGCCCGGTGCACCTGGTCGAGGTCGACGGCGTCACCCACCGGGTGAGCCGCGACGAGGGCGGCGTGCTCCGCTCGCCCGCCCCCGCGCTCGTCGTCGCGACCCCGGTCGCCGTCGGCGACGTGGTCGAGGCCGGTGCCCCGGTGGTCGTCCTCGAGTCGATGAAGATGGAGACTGTCGTGCCCGCGCCGTTCACCGCGCGGGTCAAGGAGCTGCAGGTGATGACCGGCAGCCAGGTCGAGACGATGGCGCCGCTGGTCCGCCTCGAGCCGGTCGAGGACGAGGAGGGCGAGACCGCCGCGGTCCCCGCCGCCACCGGCACCGTCGAGCTGCCGGCCGCCGAGACCGGCACCAGCCCGGCAGCCGTTGCCGACGCCCTGCGCGCCGACCTGTCCGCGCGGCTGCTCGGCTACGACATCGACCCCACCGCGAACACCGTCGACCGCTACCTCGCCGCCCGCGACGCGGCCCGGGCCGCTGGTGCCGACGTGCTGACCGGCGAGATCGCGCTGGTCTCGCTGTTCGCCGACCTGGCCGAGCTGAGCCGCAACCGGCCGTTCGGCGAGCAGACCGGCACCGAGTTGCGGATCCACTCCGACCGCGAGCAGTTCCACGGCTACCTGCAGAGCCTCGACGTCGACCGCGCCGGGGTGCCGGCGCAGTTCACCCAGCGGCTCACCCGGGCGCTCGGCCACTACGGTGTGAACGCCCTCGACCGCACCCCGGCGCTGGAGCACGCCGTCGCGCGGATCTTCGCCGCCCAGCAGCGGGTGTCCAGCGACGTGCAGGTGGTCCTGGCGATCCTGGACCGGTGGATCACCGAGTCCGCCCCGGAGGCGGAGCACGCCGGGTCCGCCCGCGCCCAGCTCGAGCGGCTCGTCCGGACCACCCAGCGCCGGTTCCCGGCGGTCGGCGACCTGGCCCGTTCGGTCCGGTTCCGCTGGTTCGACCAGCCCCAGGTGGATGCCGAGCGCGCCGCCGTCCTGGCCCACTCCCGGGCCGAGGTGGAGGCCCTGGCGGCCGACCCGGACGCGCCGGACCACGCGGAGCGGATCGCCGCCCTGGCGGCGCTGCCCGAGCACACCTCGCCCTTCCTGGCCCAGCGGCTGGCGAAGGAGGTCCCGGCCCACGAGCCGATCCTCGAGGTGGTCATCCGCCGCCACTACACCGACCACGAGCTCACCGACGTGGTCGCCGCCCCGGTCGACGGACGCGCGGTGGTCACCGCGCGCTGCACCCTCGAGGGGCGCCCGACCCGGCTCGTCTCCACCCTCGGTCACGCCGGCGAACTCGCCCCCGGCGGTCCGCTGGCGACCCTGGTCACCGACCGGCTGGCGCGGCGGGAGCCGGGCGAGGACGCGGCCGTCGAGCTGTACGTCCGGTGGCCCGAGCCGATCGACCTGGCCGATGCCGCCGACCGGCTCACCCCGGTGCTGTCCGGCTGGCAGTGGCACGACCGGCTGCGGCGGATCGTCGTGGGCCTGTGCACCGCCGCAGGTGACGTCGAGTTCCTGACCTTCCGTCCCGAGGTGTCGACCGATCCCACCCAGCAGCGCGCGGTCGCCGAGGACCAGCGGATCCGCGGGGTGCACCCGATGGTCTTCCGCCTCCTCGACCTGTGGCGACTGCAGGAGTTCGACACCACCCGGCTGCCGGCGCCCGAGGGCGTGCTGCTGTTCGACTGCGTCGCCCGGTCCAACCCCGCCGACCGTCGCCTCGTCGCGATGGCGCAGGTGCGCCAGCTCGCGTCGGTGCGCGACGACCGGGGCCGCCTGGTCGGCCTGCCGCACGCCGAACGGGCCGTGGAGAACTGCCTGGAGGCGATCCGGCGCACCCGGGTCGCGCTCGGCTCGGCCGGCAGCCGTCTCGACATGAACCATGTCTGGGTGCACGTCTGGCCCGAGGTCGAGCTCGACCTGCGCGACGTGATGGCCCTGCGGCACAAGATCACCCCGCTCAGCGACGGCACCGGCATCGAGGAGGTCGTCGCGCACGGCACCTTCGTCCAGCCGGGCGACGGCACCGTCCCGCTGGCGATCCGCTTCCACACCCGGCCCGGCGGCGGGGTGACCGCCTCGGTCGAGGCGCCGCCGTCGGAGCCGCTGAAGCCGCTCGACGACTACGCCGCCAAGGTGCTGCGGGCGAAGCGGCGCGGGCTGGTCTACCCGTACGAACTGGCCGGCGCACTGGCCGACGGCGGCACCCTGGTCGAGCTCGACCTCGACCCGACCGTGCCGGCGGGCCGGCCCGATCGGCTGGTGCCGGTCGACCGCCCGTACGGCCGGAACACCGCCGGGATCATCGCCGGCCGGGTCACCACGCCGACCGCCCTGCACCCGGAGGGCATCACCCGGATCCTGCTGTGCGGCGACCCGACCAAGGGGCTCGGGGCGCTGGCCGCGCCGGAGTGCCGCCGGGTCATCGCGGCCCTCGACCTGGCCGAGGCCGAGGGCGTGCCGGTGGAGTGGTACACGCTCAGCTCGGGTGCGCGGATCTCGATGGAATCGGGCAGTGAGAACCTCGACTGGGTCGCCGCGGCGCTGCGCCGCGTCGTCGAGTACACCCAGGCCGGCGGCGTGGTGAACGTCGTCGTGGCCGGCATCAACGTCGGTGCCCAGCCGTACTGGAACGCCGAGGCGACGATGCTGATGCACACCAAGGGCATCCTGGTGATGACGCCCGACTCGGCGATGGTGCTGACCGGCAAGCAGTCGCTGGACTTCTCCGGCGGCGTGTCGGCGGAGGACAACTTCGGCATCGGCGGCTACGACCGGGTGATGGGCCCCAACGGCCAGGCGCAGTACTGGGCGCCCGACCTCACCTCGGCGTTCGGCCTGCTGCTGGGCCACTACGACCGGACGTACGTCACGCCGGGGGAGAGCGGCCCGCGGGTCGCCCCGACGACGGACCCGAGCGACCGTGACGTGTCGGACCACCCGCACCCGTACGGCACCGACTTCGCCACCGTCGGAGAGATCTTCAGCGCCGAGCACAACCCGGACCGCAAGAAGGCCTTCGACATCCGCTCGGTGATCGCCGCCGTGTGCGACCAGGACCACCCACGGGTCGAGCGATGGGCCGGGATGGCCGACGCCGAGACCGCCGTCGTGGTGGACGCCCGGATGGGCGGCCACTCGGTGTCGGTGGTCGGGATCGAGTCGAAGCCGGTGAAGCGGGCCGGCTTCCCGCCCACCGACGGCCCCGATGTCTACACCGCCGGCACGCTCTTCCCGCGGTCGAGCAAGAAGGTGGCCCGGGCGCTGAACGTGGCCTCCGGCAACCGGCCGATGGTCGTGCTGGCCAACCTGTCGGGCTTCGACGGGTCGCCGGAGTCGATGCGCAACCTGCAGCTGGAGTACGGCGCCGAGATCGGCCGGGCGATCGTCAACTTCGACGGCCCGATCGTGTTCGTCGTGATCTCCCGCTACCACGGCGGCGCCTTCGTGGTGTTCAGCAAGCGGCTGAACGAGAACATGACGGTGCTGGCGCTCGAGGGGTCGTACGCCTCGGTGATCGGTGGCGCGCCCGCCGCCGCAGTGGTCTTCGCCCGCGACGTGGACAAGCGCACCGCGGCCGACCCGCGGGTCGCCGAGCTGGAGACCCGGCTGCAGTCCGCGGCCCCGGCCGAACGGGCCGAGCTGCAGCTCCAGCTGGACGACACCCGTCCGGCCGTCCGGGCGGAGAAGATCAGCGAGGTCGCCGCCGAGTTCGACGGCGTCCACGACATCCACCGTGCGGTCCGCGTCGGGTCCGTCGACCGGGTGATCAGCACCGCCGAGCTGCGCCCGGCGATCATCGCGACGATCGAGGAGTACCTGGCCACGCGCTAGGAACCGAACACCAGGAACGCGGTATCGGGCAGGTGGTACCGGGCAGGCGCGGCGCCGGCATGGCGCAGACGCCCGCGGAGCGGCGGGGGGCCGGGCCCGCCCCGCCCCCCCCCCACCCGC